>PLYK01000104.1 GCA_003151775.1 Geobacter sp.
CCCCTCCCGCTTGCGCGCCGAAGCGCTTTAGCGCGCAGGCCCGCAAGGGGCGGGGGGACTTTTTGGAACCTTTGAAAATCTCCAAACTCCAGGTATCCCCTGATAAGGGGAGATTTAGAGGGGTTTGCTGCGAAAGTTTAAATGTTCCAAGGTACTAGGCCCGCTCCAGCCCGGCGAACCGCAACATCAGCTTCTTGGGGCCCGCCGAGTTGAACCAGACAATGGCCTTCTGGGCATCGCCGCTTCCCTCGATCTTCCTGATGGTGCCCAGGCCGAACTTGGCGTGCCGCACCTTCATGCCCACAATGACCTCGCCGTACTCCTCCTCCGGCGGTTCCGGGACGATCTCGACCTCGCTTAAATGGCTGAATTCGAAAGCCGCGGCCAGGTTGTGGCTTTCGGCCGGTCCTTGGCGGATGGCCGGAGTCTGTCCGGACGGCCGTTCAATCCTGTACCCGCTCCCCCCGCTGTTTCCCTCCTCATCCAGTAATTCCCTCGGTATATCCTTGAGAAAGCGGGACGGCGGGTTGGCCTGGTCCTGGCCGAACAGGTAGCGCCGGCGGGCGTTCAGCAGGTAGAGCCGCTCCCGGGCGCGGGTCATGCCCACGTAGCACAGGCGCCGTTCCTCCTCCATGCCGTCCAGGTCGTCCATGGCGCGCACATGGGGGAAGAGCCGCTCCTCCATGCCGATCATGAAGACCGCCTTGAACTCCAGGCCCTTGGCGGCGTGCAGGGTCATCAGCGTAACCGAGGGTTTGCCTTGCTCACCCTGCTCCAGGTCCGAGACCAGCGAAACCTGTTCCAGGAATTCGGACAGGCCGGCATCGGGGTTTTTCTCGCAGAACTCCTCCATGGCTGCCAAAAGCTGTTCCAGATTCTCCAGCCGCTCGGCATCCTCCCCGTCGCGGCTCTCCGTGAGTCTGGCCAGGTAGCCGCTCTCCTCCATCACCATCCGGGCCAGTTCCGGCAGGGAGAGCGATGCGCGCGTCTTGCTGAAGCGCTCGATCATGGCGGCAAAGACCGCTACCCTGCCGCGCGGGCCGGCCGCCAAAAGCCCGCTCCCGGCGGCCTCTTGCAGGGCAGCGTACATGCTGATCCCGTCGCGTGTGGCCTGGAGGGAGATCTTGTCGATGGTGGCATTGCCGATGCCCCGGGCCGGTACGTTGATGATCCGTTTCAGGGAGATCTCGTCGGCCGGGTTGTCCAGCACGCGCAAATAGGCCAGGATGTCCTTGACCTCCATGCGGGAGTAGAACCTGACGCCGCCCACGATGTGATAGGGGATCGCCTCGGACACCAGGGCCTCTTCAACCTGGCGCGATTGGGCGTTGGTGCGGTAGAAGACCGCCATCTCCTCCAGGGGAACGCCGCCTGCCCTCAATCGGGCGATCTCGCGGCACACGGCGCGGGCCTCCTCGCGGTCCGATTCCACCCGCAGGTAGCGGATGTTCTCCCCGGCCGGATTCTCGGTCCAGAGGGCCTTGCCCTTGCGGCCGAAGTTGAGCCTGACCACCTCGCCGGCAGCCTTGAGGATGGTGGCGGTGGAGCGGTAGTTCTGTTCCAGCCGGACCACGCGCACGCCGGGAAAGTCTTTTTCGAACTCCAGGATGTTGCGAATGTCGGCCCCGCGCCAGGAATAGATCGACTGATCGTCGTCCCCCACCACGCACAGGTTGCGGCGCTCCCCCGCCAAGAGCTTGATCAGGCGGTATTGCACCGGGTTGGTGTCCTGGTACTCATCCACCAGTATCCACTGGAAACGCTCCTGGTAGCGGCGCCGCACCTCGGGGAATTCGTCCAGCAGGCGGACGGTCTGGATCAGCATGTCGCCGAAGTCCAGGGCGTTGCATTTCTTCAGCCGTTCCTGGTAGGCGGCATAGATCCGCACCAGGCGTTCGTTGAAGATGTCGCCGGTTGCCACGGCGTCGAGTTCCTCGGGGAACAGGCCGCGGTTCTTGAAGTCGTCGATCCTGGCGCCGATGGTCTTGGGGGGAAAACGCTTGTCATCCAGGTCTAGTTCCGCCAGCACGTCTTTCAAGAGCCGTTCGGAGTCCCTGTCATCGTAGATGGCAAACGACGATTTGTAGCCGAGTTGGTGGATCTCTCTGCGGAGGATGCGGCCGCAGGCGGCATGAAAAGTGGAGATCTGGGGCGCCTCCCCGCCGCCGAGCAGCTTCCTGACCCGCTCGGCCATTTGGTTGGCAGCCTTGTTGGTGAAGGTCACGGCCAGGATGTTCCATGGATGTACGCCCCGTTCACGGATCAGGTGGGCGATGCGGTGGGTGATGACGCGGGTCTTGCCCGATCCGGCGCCGGCCAGGATCAATAGCGGCCCCTCGCCGTGCAGCACGGCCTCTTTCTGGGGCGGGTTTAGATGGGTAAGGAGATTCATGATTCTTTTTTAGACGCTGGAGGGAGGCGCGTCAAGCAGAAAGCCGTGCTCTGATAATAGACAACTGTTGATTATCAAGAGAATGTTGGTACAATAAAGCTCATTTAAATGCCTTTATTTGTAGCAGACCGCTGCAATAATCAGCGCTAGGCAGAAGGTCGGTTTTAGTTTGACTAAAATTTGGCAGGAATGTTTTTTCGGGACTCAAAAGTCCGACTTCAGCGAGACAGCAACCGTCTCTCCCCTGATAGGTCCCTTTAAATAGTGCGTTTACTTTGATTATGGTCAAATAGGCACACTTTCTGCTCATGGTATGAAGCTCCTGTTGCGGAAAAACAGGATTATGTAGGGCGCCGGGGCCCGGCATGGGACTGTGCCGGGCTTTTTTTATATTGCAGCTCACATCAGGAGAACTCCATCCATGCTCGTAGTCGCCTGTATCAAGCAGGTCCCCGACACCACCCAGGTGCAGATCGACCCGGTCACCAACACCCTGGTGCGCGAGGGCATCCCCTTTATTGTCAATCCCTATGATACCCACGCCCTGGAAGAGGCGCTACGCCTGAAAGACCGCTTTGGGTGCAAGGTCGCCGCCATCTCCATGGGGCCGCCCAATGCCGAGGCGACCCTCAGAAAGGCGCTGGCCCTGGGGGTCGATACGGCCATCCTGCTCTCCGACCGGGTCTTTGGCGGGGCCGACACCCTGGCCACCAGCAACGTCCTTGCGGCGGCAATCCGCAAACTGCACGCCGAGGTGGACGAGGTTGGCCTGGTGTTGTGCGGCAAGCAGACCATTGACGGCGATACAGCCCAGGTCGGCCCCGGCATTGCCACCCGCCTCGCCTATCAACAACTCACCCTGGTGGACCGCATCGACAACCTGGATGTTGCGGGCAAACGCATCCGCGTCAGCCGCAAGCTGGAGGGACGCCACGAGCTCGTCGAGGCGCCCCTGCCCGCCATGCTTACCGTGGTGCGGGAGCTGAACCGGCCACGCTATCCCCGCGTGCCCATGCGGCTGGCTGCGGCCGATGCCTTGGTGGCGGTCTGGAATAACGAGTTCCTCAAACTTGACGAACAGTCCGTCGGCCTCAAGGGGTCGCCCACCTGGGTCACCAAGATCTTCTCGCCGGAACGGGACAAGGGGGAGATCATCGGCGACGGCTACGGCGATCCCGCAGGCACGGCGGCGATGCTGATCGACAAGCTGCTGGCAAAGGATATGCTGCCGCTATAAACCGTGAATGGTGAATGGTGAATGGTGAAAAGGAATTTCCATGAGCGAATCGCAACCCAAAGTGAAGAAACCCCGCGGCAAGGCACGGTTGCTGGAGAACAAGTGCATCGCCTGCGGCGCCCGCTGCCAGAGCGTCTGCCCGGTCAATGCCATTGAGATGAACGATGCCGGCGAGCCGATCGTCATCCCGGAAAAATGCATCGGCTGCGTCAAATGCATCAAGATCTGTCCTGTCGGCGCCCTGGAGATGTTCTTCACCCCTGAAGAGTTGAAGATACTGGAACAACTGGCCGCCGCCGTTACCCCTGCCGAAGAGGAGGTGGACGATGAGGCCGCCGGCCTGGCCAAAAAGCTTGCCGCCTACCGGGGCGTATGGGTCTTTGTCGAACAGACCGAGGGGGAGCCGGCCAAGGTCTCGTGGGAACTGCTCGGCGTGGGGGCCCAGTTGGCCGCTTCCCTGGGGGTGGAGCTGTGCGCCCTGGTGATCGGCGACAAGGTGGAAGATCTCTGCACCGAGGCCTTTGCCTACGGCGCTTCCAAGGCCTACCTGGTGGATGCGCCGGTGTACCGCAACTACCGCACCGAGGCCTACCTGGAGGCCTGTTGCCATCTGATCGCCACGTACAAGCCGGAGGTCATCCTGATGGGCGCCACCGGCATGGGGCGCGATCTGGCAGGGGCCGTCGCGACCCGCGTCGCCACGGGGCTGACGGCCGACTGCACCGGCCTTGGCATTGACGACAAGCGCAACCTGATGCAGACCCGTCCGGCTTTCGGCGGCAACATCATGGCAACGATCATGTGCGACAAATTCCGGCCCCAGATGTCCACGGTCCGCCCCAACGTGATGCCGATGCCGGAGCGCCGGGAGGGCGCCACGGGAACCATCGTCCGCGAGGAGTTCGTGGTCCCCGAGGAGAACATCCTCACCAAGGTCATCGAGATCATCCACGATACCAAGAACATGAGCCATGTTGACATCACCGGCGCCGACTTCATCGTTTCCGGCGGCCGCGGCATGATGGCGCCTGAAAACTTCGCCATCCTGCAGGAACTGGCCGAAGAACTGGGAGGTGTGGTGGGCGCCTCCCGCAGCGCCGTGGATGCCGGCTGGATGCCGGGCGATCGCCAGGTCGGCCAGACCGGCAAGACCGTACGTCCCAAGATCTACATCGCCTGCGGCATATCCGGCGCCATCCAGCATCTGGTCGGCATGCAGGACTCGGACATGGTTATCGCCATCAATCGCGACCGCCAGGCGCCGATCTTCGAGGTCGCCACCTATGGCATCGTCGGCGACCTGTTCCAGGTGGTGCCTGCGATAACGAAACGGATCCGGGAATTGAAACAACAAACAAGAAAAAGCTTTTGACGTGAGGCCCTATGACACTCAACCCGACCATATTCACTCCCCTCCTGATCATCTCCCTCGGCGTCTTTGCCTGGGGATGCTGGCGCAGGTTCAGCCTGGTGGCTCTCGGCACGGCGGAGAACCGTTTCGACAACGTCGGCGCCCGCGTAGGCGAAATGCTGCTGTACGCCTTCGGCCAGAAGCGGGTCCTGGCCAAGCCCTTTGGCCTCAATCATTTCGTCATCTTCTGGTCGTTCATCATCCTCCTGGTCTCCAACACCGAGTTCCTGCTGCACGGCGTTTTCCCGTCCATAAGCCTGTCGCGGCTACCCGACGGCATCTATTTCCCGCTCCTGCTGGTGATCGATATCGTGTCGCTTTTGGCCCTCGTGGCGGTGGTCATCGCCGTGGCCAGACGGATCATCGCCCCCCCCTATCCCGAGGGCCGCACCATTGAGGCGTTCTTTATCCTGGCGTTGATCGCCACCCTGATGATGGCCAACTTCGGTATCAATGCCGCCAGGATTGTACGCCTGCCGGTGAATTATCTTGTCATTGCCCGCACCTATATGCCGGTTTCGAGCGTTGTGGCCGGCCTGATCCCGCGTCCCGCCGGCGCCCTGGCGTTTGCCGTCAGCTGGTGGGCCCATGCCGCTGCCCTGCTGGTGTTCATGTGCTATCTGCCCAACAGCAAACACATGCACATCCTGACCGCCATCCCCAACTGCTTCTTCCGGCGGCTGGAGAAGCCCAACACCCAGCCGCGGGAGGAGTTCTCCGGCGGCAACACCTTTGGCGTCGCCCGGGCGGACCGCTTCACCTGGAAAGACCTGCTGGATTCCATGGCCTGCACCGAATGCGGCCGTTGCCAGAACGTCTGCCCCGCCACTACCACCGGCAAGCCGCTCAATCCGCGTGCCGTTGTCCATGATATCAAGGTCAACCTGCTGAAAAACGGCACGCTGCTCAAAAAAAGGGCAACGCCGGCCAAACCCCTGATCGGCGAAGGGGGTGAGGGGAGCGTCACGGAGGAGGTCATCTGGGGCTGCACCACCTGCGGGGCCTGCATGGAAGCCTGCCCGGTCTTCATCGAACAGATGCCCAAGATCGTCAAGATGCGCCGCCACCTGGTGGAGACCGAGGCCCGGTTTCCCGAGGAGTTGCTCAACCTGTTCGAGAACATGGAGGGCCGCAGCAACCCCTGGGGCATTGCCCCGTCGGAGCGCACCAAGTGGTGCGCCCAGATGGAGGCCAAACCTTTTGACAAGAATACCACCGAGTACCTGTTCTTTGTCGGCTGTGCCGGTTCGTTCGACTCGCGCAGCAAGCACGTCAGCGCGGCCCTTGCCCAACTGCTGGACAAGGCCGGGGTTTCCTGGGGGATCCTGGGCAAGGACGAAAAATGCTGCGGCGACAGCCTGCGCCGCCTGGGCAACGAGTACGTCTTTGACCGCATGGCCAAAGAAAATGTGCGGGACTTCACCGAGCGGGGCGTCAGGAAGGTCATCACCCAGTGCCCCCACTGCTTCTCGACCCTTAAGAACGACTACAAGCAGTATGGGCTCGATCTTGAGGTGGTCCATCATTCCGAGTTTCTGCGCAACCTGGTGCAGGACGGCTATCTCAAGCTGAACGGGACGTCCTCTGAGTTGGGCGCCGTCGTCTTCCACGATTCATGCTATCTGGGGAGGCATAACGGCGTTTACGATGCGCCGCGCGAGGTGATCGAACTGGCCACCGGGGCAGCCCCTTCCGAGATGGGCCGCAACCGTGCAAACGCCTTCTGCTGCGGGGCCGGAGGCGGCAGGATGTGGATGGAGGAGAATACCGGCGAGCGGATCAACCTTAATCGGGTCAGGGAGGCGCTGGAAGAGAAGCCGGACACCATATGCGTCTCCTGTCCCTACTGCCTGACCATGTTCGAGGACGGGCTCAAGGACGTAAAGGCCGACAACGTCAAGGTGCGTGACGTGGCAGAGGTCCTGGCCGAGGCTGCACTCAAGTAGTTTGGTTCGGATAAGCGACTGAAACAATTACTCAAATCCGAAGGCTCCGGCAGTGCTGCCGGGGCCTTTCAGGTGTATACTGGCATATAAGATGCAACTCCATGGTGCATCCGATGGTTACCGGGAGGTAGATACATGAAGACTGTTTTAATATGCGATGATGAACCGCTCATCAGGATGAGTCTGAAAGCCATGCTCAAGGAGCTTGGATTCGAGGATGTGCTGGAGTGCGGAGATGGCAAAAGCGCCGTGGAGATGGCCATGGCTAGCTTTCCGGATATGGCGGTCCTGGACGTGGCCATGCCGGAAATGGACGGGATAACCGCGGCAAAAGAGATCAAAAAAAAGCTCAAGATCCCCATCCTGCTCCTGACCAACTGTTTTGATGCCCAGACCGCGAAACGGGCAGCAGAGAGCGGAATTGCCGCTTTTTTAACCAAGCCGCTTCGGGAACAGGACCTTATTCCGGCGATCGAGATCGCCTTGGCCCATACGGAACATGTGGAGGAACTCAAGGAGAAGATCGAGGACCTCAAAGAAACCATCGAGAATCGCAAGGTGATTGAAAAGGCCAAGGGGATGCTGATGGAAAAACAGCGTATGGGTGAGGCGGATGCCTATCGCACCATGCAGAAGATGGCCATGGACAAGCGCAAAAGCCTACGCCAGGTTGCTGACGGCATCCTGAAGGGGGCATAGAGCAGACCCTGCCGGCGAGCCCCCAGGGCCGTCTACATCATCCTTCCCGCCGGGCTGGCGTCAATCAGCCGCCCGGCCAGCGTGTCGATCTCGGCAATCACCTTATTGTCCATCTTCTTCAGCCAGCGCCGGGGAATGCCTTCCATACCGAAGTACGCGCCGGCCAGCATGCCGCAGATGGCGCCGGTGGTGTCTGCGTCGGCTCCCTGGTTGACGGTCCCCACGACGCATTCTTCGAACGTTTTCCCCCTGAAAAACCAATGAAAGACGGTTTGGAGCGTATCGACCACATAGCCGGTGGCCAACCCGCGGTAGGGCTCGAAGTCAAAGTTGGGAAACCGGGCCACCAGGCCGTCGGCCTGACGGCGCAGGCGGGTCCGTGATGCGCCGCAGATCGCAAGGTGCAGCATCTCTCCCACGCAGACGCAGGCAGCGTCGGACAGGGGATTGTTGTGGGTTATGTGGGCCTGTTCGACCGCATATTTTTTCAGCAGTTCACCGTCGGGCAGCGAGAAGAGCGCTGCCGGTGCGATCCGCATGACTGCGCCGTTGCCGGCATCCCACTCGTTTGGAGGCGCCTCCAGGGTGCCGTGCAGTATATAGGCACGGATACCCTTGCGGCAGGTGTCGCCGCAATCCACCGGCCGCGATTTGAGCCAGAAGGCAAAATTGCGGGCGATAGCCTCCGCGGACCATCCCTGGTTTTCGACGATCGCCCGGGCGATGCAGAGAGCCATCTCGGTGTCGTCGGTGACCTGCCCCGGCTTCAGGCGAAGCCACCCACCGCCGATGATCTCCTTAAAGGTGCCGTATTTTGCGGCAATCTCCGACGCAGTCATAAACTCGACCGTGGCGCCGAGGGCGTCGCCAATGGCCATGCCTATGAAGGCGGCCCTGGCCCTGTTGCGGATCTCTGCGGGGTTGTACTGGTTGAACATGGAGCAGCCGTTCAAAATTAATTTGCAAGATTCCCACGTATGCCACGTTAGACCTGCAAAAACGAAACCAGAACAGATAAAAATATATGTGATTAAAAAAAAGGCAATTTCCCGGGCCGAGGTGTCGCACCGGGGACGTAACGGTCGCGGAGAACCTCCTGCAATGCACCGTTATTCGAGCCTTTGCGGCGTTATCTCAAAAAATGTTGCACTCTGGCACGCTCTATGCCTTATCCCTCTTAGTAGGCGCAGGCCGATTCAAATCTACAATGACAGCAACTCAGCTTAAGGCAACGGGGCCTGCGGAGAAAGCCGCAGGCTCTTTTGTTTGAAAGGAGAATATCCATGGCGAGTGCATGTGAAATGAGGAATAAGATTCAAGGGCACCCCTGCTTCGGAGGCAACCATCACAAAAACGGCCGCATGCATCTGGCGGTGGCCCCCCGATGCAACATCAAGTGTGGTTATTGCACCCGCAAACATGATTGCGCCAACGAATCCCGGCCCGGTGTGACCAGTCGCCTGCTGACCCCCCAAGAGGCCATAGCCAAGGTGCGGGAGGTGATGGCCAGCCCGGTGGTGGGGCCGATCATCAAGGTGATCGGCATTGCCGGTCCCGGCGACCCGCTGGCCAACGAGCAGACCTTTGAAACCTTTGAGCTGGTCAAAAAGGAATTCCCGCATCTCATGCTGTGCATGAGCACCAACGGCCTGCTGCTGCCCGAGTCCATCGACCGCTTGTACGAGTTGGGGCTCCACAGCCTGACCGTTACCATCAATGCCGTCGATCCGGAGGCCGGGGCCCGGATCTATCGCCATGTCATCTACCACGGCGCCCGTTACACCGGCGAGGAAGGCGCCCGGATACTGATCGCCAACCAATTCGAGGGGCTGAAACGCGCCGCTGAACTGGGCCTGACCATCAAGGTCAATTCCGTACTGGTGCCGGGGGTCAACGATGACCAGATGCCGCTGATCGCCTGTCGGGTCAAAAAATCAGGGGCCTTTGTGATGAACATCATGCCGCTCATCCCCCAGGCCGAACTGTCGCACATCGAACCGCCCAGCGAAGAGCTGCTCTCAGTGATGCGCAAGGCCAACGAGACGATCATCGGGCAGTTCAGCCATTGCAAACAGTGCCGCGCCGACGCCATCGGCCTGATCGGGCAGGATGTGACGGTCGGGGAGTCTGCCTGTACTGTGCCGTAACACTATGATGCTGAGGGGTGAAGCCGGCATGACCATCGAGCCGTTTCGAAAAGAGGATGTGCCCCGTTTTATGGGGCTGGCAGCCGCGGAGAATTGGGTAGCGGAGCCGTGGGAATTCGATTTCCTGCTCTCCTCTTTTCCCGCAGGCTGCCTCTCGGCACGGGACGAAGCGGGCGCTGCCATCGGTTTCGCGACCTCCCTGCGTCATGACGCAAGCGGCTGGATCGGAAATCTCATTGTTGACCGGCGCCACCGGGGTTGCGGCATCGGCGAGGCGTTGTTCCTCGGGGCGCTTGGCAACCTGCAAAGCGCCGGCGTCGAGACATTCTGGCTGACAGCCTCAAAGATGGGCAAAGCCCTGTATGAAAGGCACGGATTCGGCAGCACCGACACCATTATCCGTTGGACCGGAAGAGTCGGCGAGCCGGCCGGCCCTTCTCATGCCGCTAAGGGAGAGTGGGATGCAGCTCTCGACCAACTCGGCTGGGGGGATCGGCGCGACGGTTTGCTTGCCGCAACTGCACGGCGCGGCACGGTTCTGGCCGGAGATGGCGCCTTTGCGGTCATTCAGCCCTGCGGCCGGGCGGTGCAGTTGGGGCCGTTCAGCGCCCTTTCACCGGACCGGGCAGCGGACCTGCTCGACGAAGCGCTGAACAGACAGCCGGCCGGCGCCGTTGTCTATATCGATACCCCCGCCCGCAACCGTGGAGCGGTCGCCCTGCTTAAAGAGCGGGGCTTCAGGAACCACGGCGCCAATCTGCTCATGTATGCCGGCATCGAGCCGGACTACCGGCCTGAGTATGTTTACGGTCTGGCAACCATGGGCAGTTGCGGATGATTCGGATTGTGGAACAAAGGAGACGACTATGAACGAGCCATCGATCATCATTGACGATACAACATTGCGGGACGGCGAGCAGACCGCCGGAGTGGTCTTCAGCAGGCGTGACAGGATCGCCATTGCCCGCATGCTCGACTCCACCGGCGTACAGGAACTGGAATGCGGCATCCCGGCCATGGGCAAGGAGGAGCAGAGTGATGTCAGGGCCCTGGTGGACCTGGGATTGAATGCCCGACTGATCACCTGGAACCGGGCCACGGTCCCGGATATCCAGGCCAGCATAGACAGCGGCGTAACGGCCGTGGACATCTCCCTGTCGGTCTCGGACTTCATGATACGCAACAAGCTCAGGAAGAGCAGGGAATGGGTCAAGGAGCAGCTCAGGGTGGCCCTTGGCTTCGCCAAGGGGAAAGGGCTGTACGTTTCGGTCGGGGGCGAGGATGCAAGCCGGGCCGAGATCCCCTTTCTCATCGAACTGATGCAGATCACGCAGGCCATGGGAGGGGACCGCTTCCGTTTTTGCGACACCCTGGGCATCCTAGACCCCTTCGGCATGTTCGACAGGGTGCGCGCCCTGCGTGAAGCCATGCCCGAACTCCCCATCGAGGTGCATACCCACAATGATCTGGGGATGGCGACCGCCAACGCCATTGCGGGCATCCGCGCCGGGGCCGCGTTTGTCAATACCACGGTCAACGGCCTGGGGGAACGGGCCGGCAATGCGGCCCTGGAGGAGGTGGTGATGGGGCTCAAGCATGCCAGCGGCATCGACACCGGCATCGATACCCACCGTTTTCGGGAACTGTCGCTGTTTGTGGCCAAGGCCTCCAACCGGCCGCTGCCGGCCTGGAAAGCGGTGGTGGGCGAGCGGGTCTTTGCCCACGAATCAGGCCTGCACGCCGACGGCGTGATAAAGGACCCCAAAAATTATGAAGGTTTCGATCCGGCCGAGGTGGGCCTTGTACGGCAGATCGTGGTGGGCAAGCATTCCGGCGCCAGCGGCCTGATGGAACGGTATAAGGATATAGGCATCGCCATCAGCCGTCCCGAGGCCATGCACCTGATGGACAAGGTCAGAAAGATTGCCCGGCAGACGCGGCGGCCGCTCAACAACAACCAACTGATCAAGCTGTATGATCTGAAGAAGGCCGCTTGATCCCAGCCAACCCCGGTGCCTTTTTTATGAGCATATTCGTTGGGAGCGTGCAGGGCGGTCGGAATGCACGTATGCACAAAAAGCATGCAATTTGGGGCTCTGCGATAACATCACAAAGGGCCTGTTTTATAAATAGTTTTATAATACAGTAAGTTATAAATTGGCATGCCGGATGCAATAACAACCATGAAACGCAATAATCGAATTCGGCAAAGGCGCCGCCATTCATAGGAATGGGGCGCTTTTTTTTGATACCCCGACAAAATCACGATAGCTCACGGATTAGTGAGCGAAAGGAGCAGCATCATGAGACAGATCGCAATCTACGGTAAAGGCGGCATCGGCAAGTCAACCACAACACAAAACACGGTAGCCGGTCTGGCATCCATCGGTAAAAAGGTCATGATCGTCGGTTGCGACCCCAAGGCCGACTCCACCCGTCTGATTCTCCATGCCAAGGCCCAGAATACGGTAATGGACCTGGTACGCGAAAGAGGAACGGTTGAGGACCTGGAGTTGGAAGATGTTATGAAGGTCGGCTATGGCGACATCAAATGCGTTGAGTCCGGCGGTCCCGAGCCGGGTGTCGGGTGTGCCGGCCGTGGCGTTATCACCGCCATCAACTTCCTGGAAGAGAACGGCGCATATACCCCGGACCTGGATTTCGTATTCTATGACGTTCTCGGCGACGTTGTCTGCGGCGGGTTCGCCATGCCGATCCGTGAAGGCAAGGCGGAAGAGATCTATATCGTCACCTCCGGAGAAATGATGGCTATGTACGCTGCCAACAACATTTCCAAAGGCATTCTCAAATACGCTACTTCAGGCAAGGTGCGGTTGGCCGGGCTGATCTGCAATGCCAGAAAAACAGACATGGAGTATGAACTGATTTCCGAGCTGGCACGCCGGCTCGGCACCCAAATGATCCATTTTGTCCCTCGCGACAATCAAGTCCAGAGAGCAGAGCTTCGCAGGATGACAGTCATCGAATACTCCCCCGAGCATCCCCAGGCCCAGGAGTACATGACGCTGGCCCAGAAGATCAACGACAACAAGATGCTGGTAATTCCGACCCCGCTGGAGATGGAAGAACTGGAAGAGCTGCTGATGAAGTTCGGCATTATGGAAGCTGAAGACGAGGCGATCGTCGGGGTAGCCGAGCAGGCAGCCGCCTAGCTTTCATTCGGAAAGGAGACCTATTATGTCAGACAAGATACGAAAAATTGAGGGCATTACCAAAGAATCAACAGAGGCCTTGATCGCCGAGACCCTGTCGGTATATCCCGAAAAGGCCAAAAAGAAGCGCGCCCCCCATCTGGGCGCCAACGACCCGGCATCCGGCGCCGCCTGCGTCAAGTCCAACAAGAAGACCGTGCCCGGTGTAATGAGTGCCCGTGGCTGCGCCTATGCGGGAGCCAAGGGGGTTGTCTGGGGCCCGATCCGCGACATGGTCCACGTCTCCCACGGCCCGGTCGGTTGCGGCTGGTACTCCTGGGGCACCCGCCGCAATATGATGAGCGGCATCACCGGCGTTACCAGCTTTCCGATGCAGTTCACTTCCGATTTCCAGGAAAAAGACATCGTGTACGGAGGCGACAAGAAGCTCAAGACTCTGCTGGAAGAGGCCCATGACCTATTCCCGCTGGCCAAAGGGATCTCGGTCCTTTCCGAATGCCCGGTAGGTCTTATCGGCGATGATATCAACTCCGTTGCCAGGGCCTCCGCCAAGGAACTGGATATCCCGATCATCCCCTGCAACTGCGAGGGGTTCCGCGGAGTTTCCCAGTCACTGGGCCATCACATCTCCAACGATACGATCCGCGACTACATCATTGGGACCCGCGAGTATGCTGAGCCGGCAAGCCCCTATGACATCGCCCTGATCGGCGAATACAACATCGGCGGCGACGCATGGTCGACGAAGCCGCTCCTCGAAGAGTGTGGTTTCAACGTCAAGTCCGTCTGGACCGGCGACGGCGAGCTGGAGAAAATCGCCGCCACCCATCAGGTCAAGCTCAATGTCATCCACTGCTACCGTTCCATGAACTACATGTGCAAGGTGATGGAGGAGAAGTACGGCATACCCTGGATTGAGCTCAACTTCTTCGGCCCGACCAAGATCCGTAACAGCCTCAGGCAGCTTGCCCAGTTGTTTGACGACCACATCAAAGCCAAGGTGGAAGAGGTCATAGCTAAGTACGACCCGATCATGCAGGCTGTTATCGACGAGTACAAACCGCGTCTGGATGGGAAGAAAGTCATGCTGCTGGTGGGTGGGCTTCGTCCGCGCCATACCATCGGCGCCTACGAGGACCTGGGCATGGACTGTGTTGGTTCCGGCTACGAATTTGCTCACACCGATGACTATGACCGTACCGCCCCGGAGATGCCGGACGCCACGGTGGTCTACGACGATCCCTCCGAGTACGAGTTCGAGAAGTTTGCCGATGCCCTCAAGCCGGACCTGATCGGCAGCGGTATCAAGGAGAAATACGTCTTCCAGAAGATGGGCATTCCCTTCCGCCAGATGCACAGTTGGGACTATTCCGGTCCGTACCACGGCTACAAGGGATTCGAGGTATTTGCCCGCGATGTGGACATGGCGATCAACAGCCCCACATGGAAGCTGGTAAAAGCGCCTTTCTAGTTTCCGTCCGGAAAGGGTTCTTTTTCGCCCATGCGGCGTCAATCTTCGGGCTTGCTTGTGCGGCGTACCGATGTACGCCTCCGCGCAATCCCTTGATTTCCTGGCCTGGACAAAAAAGCCCTCCTTTCCGAATCGGAAACCAATAGTTTCTCATCCGGAGTTTCCGGATGGAAACTTTCTAGTCAATTCCGGACTGTGGACAGATTGGTCCCGGCCGTCAAGGAGAACATTATGTCAAACTTACTAGGACTTGAAGTTAAAAAGATTGTTGAAACGCCGCCCGAAGAGATAGAACGGGTCAAAGAGTGGATTAATACCGAAGAGTATAAAGAGAAGAACTTTGCCCGCCAGGCCCTGGTGATCAATCCGGTCCACGCCTGTCAGCCGCTCGGCGCGCAGTTGGCCGCACATGGCTTCGAAGGGACACTCCCCTTCGTACATGGCTCACAGGGGTGTGCCTCCTACTACCGCTCCACCCTCAACCGCCACTTCCGTGAGCCGGCCCCGGCAGTATCCGACTCCATGACCGAGGACGGCGCGGTGTTCGGTGGCCAGAACAACCTCCATGAAGGTCTCGAGAACGCCTATGCCATCTACAAACCCAAAATGATTGCGGTATTCACCTCCTGCATGCCGGAGGTCATCGGCGACGACCTGACTGCTTTCCTCAAGAACGCCAAGCAGAAGGGTATTGTCCCAAAGGAGATGCCGATCCCCTATGCCAACACACCCAGCTTCAACGGCACCCATATCCACGGCTACGACTCCATGCTGGTATCGGTTCTGCAAACCCTGACCGAGGAGAAAAAGATCGAAGGGCGCTGCACCGGCAAGCTGAATCTGATCGCCGGCTGCGATTTCAATACCGGGGACTACCGCGAATACAAGCGCATCCTGGAGGCTTTCGGTATTCCGTATACTGTCCTGGCCGACATCTCCGACACCTTCGATTCTCCCTGCGACGGCAGTTACCATATCTACGCCGGTGGAACCAAACTGGAGGATGCCGCCGATTCTATCAACGGCAAGGCCACCATCGCAATCGGTCCCTATGCCACACCCAAGACCTTCAACTGGATCAAGGACAACTACTCCGGCAAGCATGTTTCTATGCCGATGCCGATGGGGATCGAGAAAACCGATGCCTTCATCATGAAGGTGGCCGAGCTGTTTGGCAAGGAAGTGCCGGCTTCACTGAAGAACGAGCGCGGCCGGGCCGTGGATGCCATCACCGATTCGCATCAGTACATCCACGGCAAGAAGTTCGCTGTGTACGGCGATCCGGACTACCTGATGGGCTACGTATCCTTCCTGCTGGAAATGGGTGCAGTACCTCACCACATTCTCTGCAGCCGCGGCAGCAAGAAGGTCGAGAAGGAACTACAGGCGCTGCTGGATGGTTCCATGTACGGCAAGGGTTGCAAGATCTACATGAACAAAGATCTCTGGCATTTGCGCTCGTTATTGATGACCGATCCGGTTGATGCCGTGATTGGGGACAGTCATGGCAAGTTTGCCACCCGCGATGCCAAGGTACCCCTCTTCCGGTTCGGTTTTCCGGTCTTCGATCGCGTTAACAAGCATCGCTATCCGATCATCGGTTACCAGGGCGCCGTCAACATGTTGACCGAGATATGCAACAAGTTCATCGATATCAAGGATGAGACCTGTGAGGATCGGCAATTCGAGTTGATGCGGTAGAACCTTGGAACAGAAACTATTTCGGAAAAGTCCACTCCTGCGGGGGATCAACCACCCCCTGCCCCCCTCCTTGTCAAGGAGGGGGAAGATCTGGGCGTTTTACCTCCCCTCCTAGTTTAGGAGGGGCCGGGGGTGGTAGCCATCCTCAGGCAACAGAAAGAGGCGGCCATGGTGCCGCCTCTTAATTTTTGCATGCCTGTAATATCAAAGGTTTTTCTCGCGCCATTAGTGCGTTTTCGTCCATCGACATTAGCAAAAACATTAGCAGTTTTTGTGCGATTTACCTAGCACAAATTAGCAACATTTACCTTCCCTTCAAGTCACTTTCTTACAGGCAGGGCGTCAACCAATTGATGCTTTCAAAACTATCCATTTCCCTCCGGCAATTCACAACTTAAATTCAGCCCTCTACTACTCTCAGGTTCAAGTGTCCCATATAGGGACAACTTTTATTATGTTTCTACAGGTAAGGGGAGTTTACACCCACCCACAGCATTCTAGTTACATAACCATTAAACAAAAAAGTGCTCTCTAAGGAGCACTTTTTGTTTAATAATTTTTGCCTCCTAGTCAGTATATAAAATACTGAGTATTTGAGTCACTACGTAATGAGGAAAATTTGTAATAATCTGACCCTCTTTTTTGGTGGATAATAATACTGAGTATTTATATTTTTACGCCAAGGAGTAAAAATGGATAAATTGTACGCAACTTACCACAAATTAGAGTTCAGGCCACCTAAAAAATTCATAACAACAGATGAATCTATATCAAAGTTGTGTGACATCATCGGTATAAATTCCAATGAATTAATGGATAGGTCTTACTCAGCTGAAACAAATAAACGCCAGAATCAGGAAAGAACGGTTCAATTCAAGACCGTAGACACTTTCAACCGGCAAGTAGATTTCGAGTTTACCAACTCACCCAAGCACGGCAGATGCTTAAATCGGCTTACCCTACAAGGCAAGGCTTTTGAAGAGCTGAAACTTGATATTGGCTACATCCTGACCAGACTTGAGGAAGAGGGCTTCGAGATGGTGGAAGCACATAGTCGTGTGCTGATTCCTCACGATTTCGTTAGCTGGGAAGTTATCGAACAACACTTTAGGGATGCTGCCTACACCTCACAGTGTCGGATCGTATCACCCCTTCGTGACCCGCAGAATGATTATGCTACCACATGGCAGGCGGGGAAACTGGAACCATCGTTAGCAAGACCGATAGTGGAGAGCGGTACTTAATCGGTCAGAGCAACCTATCATGCTATCCTGAGCAGTATGCACTGCTCAGGAGCACTCTTACCGGCACCGTCTCCAGATTTACTGCAGAAGGATCAAGAGACAAATTCGGCATAACCAGCACGGTTGCTCCGATCATCATTTATCCAGAAGTTCCTATGCACCTGTTTCCATTGGATCGATCAAAGCCGGATTCAAAACCGGATAGGTCTGATGAATCAACCAGCTACCGATTTGCAGCACCCGGAAGTTACATTCTGCAGCCAAAGGATCAGTTAAACGTCGGCAACCAAACTCTGACAATTACCGCCATACTCTTATTATTGTCAGGCATAACAGAGTTCACAGCCACGGCAACTGCATAGCAGGACTCCAAATCTTTGATCTGAGTTACTACTCTTAAGGATTGGCTCAGAGTGTTTAGAGCATGGAGGAAACATATCATCGGTGACATGGTGAAACGCCAAAAGATAAGAGTTGCCGAGGATGAGACTAATTTTGATTGTGTACTCATTGGCAAGGCGGGGAAAGAAGACCTGGAGAAGGATAAGAAAGAGAAAGCGAAGAAAATCATATATGCGACATTTTACGTTCGCCAGGATGGTACTAAGCGGTTTGAACTTAAGATGAGGAAAGCGGAACAGATAGAACCATTACTGTTTTTCCTCCTGATGGATGATGACCAGGAAGAATTTAAAAGGGAAGCCATTAAAGTATTGATAAAGAATTTTGAAATATTCACGGAGAAAAGCAGGAAGACATTAAAACCGGAGTTATATGTAAGGGAGCCTTTCTGGGAAAGGTTTTTAGATTCGGCACCCAGGAAAGAGAAACCGGTGAGAAGTAGTAAAGCTCAAAAGAGTAGGGATGAGCTACTAGCCTCTGAAAAGAAAGCATTTTCTAGTGTAGTAGGGCGTTTAATCTGTCATACGAACCGATACGAAACAGTAGTTAGTCCAGAAGAAATAGCAAGTAAACTTTAACAATTATCGGAAGAGATTAGAAGCATGTCTTCTATTCCATATTATATTCCATATTATATGATTAAATAGTTATTTCATATGTTTCTCCCAATGTTTTCTAGTCTTAACTCTAAATTATAAAAGTGAAAGTATGAGGTATTAATATGAACCCAATAGTCAAGATAAAGGAACTTAAGTTCACATATGGTAATAACCCTGCTACAGCCCGTTGCTATCAGGAGATGGAAGAGTATTTCTGTACCTACCTGGAAGAGCTAGCACACCAGATATGTAAACCCAAACCCCGTAAGTATCCAAACCTTTCACCAATTCGGAACTCACCGGAGAGCAGTAGGGGGAGAATTCCAGACCATTACAGAGCGTGCGCCGTTGGTAAATGCTAACATTAAAGGTTTTGTTACTTCTCCAGCCCTAGACATTCGCCAGGGCGATGTATTGCGAACCGATAAAGAAATGTACCGTGTGCAAGCAATAGACCGGTTCGGAATGGAAACCATGCACTTGACGGTAGAGCAAATTAATACAATTTACAATTAGGAGCTAATTACATAAAACATTTCTTATGATTTTGGAGTATTAATTTAGACCTATTTAGTTTTTTATAGATTTAATTATAAGCAGACGGAATCATAATAATCCGAGGTGTTTTGCAGTTTGCGGTTTACAAATAAAATAGTTGTAATTTACACTCTTTAATATATTGGGTACGAGTTGAGGTCCTGCAGCTTCATCAATATCAAAATAGAGATAACCAAATCCGTCTAGAATTGATTCCAATTCCTTTCCGATTTCATTTGATAGCACCTCAATCAATATATCCGGCATAAAGCTTGCTAAATAATCGTCTAAACCCCGCAATACTTGAGGTTCATATCCTTCAACATCTATTTTTAGAAGATCAATTTGTGAAATGTTATTTGACTCAATATAGCTTGAAAGTCGAGTCGCACCTATTTCAGTGAGTATAGCGTTTTTGGGTAAGCATGGAAAATTAGCATCGAGCGAAGCACTGTACGACTGGTAAGCATTAGGTGGAACATAAATTATGGTATTTCCATCCGTATCAGAAACAGCAAGATTTTCACACGTAACTCTGTAATTATTCATCAGGATATTATTTTTTAATCGCTCATAGATTACTTTCACAGGTTCAAAAGCAAAGATTTCGGAATTGGGTGAAACGGATTGGGCTACGAGTGAAAATATTCCACTATTGGCTCCAAGATCAAAAATGATTTGCTTCGGTTTTTTTTTACAAAGTTTTAACCAGAGCTTAATTGATTCTTTATCCCAAGAGTTTTCTAGTCCCACCCAGAACAATTCAGTTTCATCCTCATTCCCGCAGTTTAGAATTTTAAAATATGTGCATTGCTCTACTGCTATATTTATTATTCCGTTAAAATGCAAATGTTTATAAATTGAGTAGGGTATTGGAAATTTACGAAGCCCTGTATAAATAGTTTGCTTGAAAGGAACGAGTTGGTAAACAAACTTATAAAACCTCATCAATATTTTTTCCATGAATTATCCTGACAATGCTCAAAAATAAATATAATTTTATGGACCATAATGCAACATGTGTTGTTAATCAACTAAATTCATGAACTTGCTATTTAATAAATCAATAGTGATGCGCAAATAGGCAATTCCGCCAAGATTATTCGTTTCTCGTATTCCACTCGCAGAGAGTCATGGAAGTTACAACGAATCTAAACTTATAGGCAAAAGTTTAGATTGGCAAAATGACCACAAAGCCATATTTATCAAGGCCTAGCGGTCTTTTATCATTTTTATTCTTGACAGATCAAAGTTTTGAATCTAAACTAATATCATATTTATGCAATAACTTTAGATTTAAAGGGGTCAGTCATGGCGGCTTTGAATCATCCCAAATCAGGCGATACTATCAAAGTGGAACCGATTAGGACACTGAAGGACGTTAAGGCAATCAAACGCCTACTGGCAGACAAACCCCGCGACCTTGCCATCTTTACCCTTGGTATCAATACGAATCTTCGTGCGTCTGACATTGTAGCGATCACAGTAGGACAAGTGAAGCACCTGAAACCCGAAGAGCATTTTTCTGTAACCGAGAAGAAAACAGGCAAAGCAAGGGCTATCACAGTCAATAAAACCGTTTATGACGCGATACAGGCAGTATTAGCAACCATGCCAGATGCAGAAGACAGCGCACCATTCTTCCAGTCACGGAAAGGCAAGCAAGCTCTGTGTGTCCCATATCTGAATGATCTTGTAAAAGGTTGGTGCAAAGAGATCAACCTGACTGGCAACTATGGTTCACACACACTGCGTAAGACGTTTGGATACATGCACCGCACTGTCAACAAGACCGACCTGCCAACACTGATGCAGATGTTCAACCATTCCAGCCAGAAGCAGACGCTTGATTATTTGTGCATCCAGCCAGAAGAGATTAAGAGTGCTTACCTGTTTGAAATTTAAGCCGGAGAATCCCCAGCCTCACTTCCAAAATGGATAATTGCTTTCCGCCACCTACAAAGCCAGCCGAAATTTTAGTTGGAGTCTTGGAGCTAGGGGCCGTAGCAAAATCGCCAACCCGCCAAAACCGCTTTAGGGATTGAAACACTCACGAAGCAAAATGGATTTATGTAACGCCAACCCCTATAAAATATGACTTCGGATTCAGATTTTATAAACCTTTTTGAATATTTTGGAATAAGAAATCCTTTTAAATAATCATCTTTATAGGGGATAGGTCAACCGGATACTGAACAAGTTGCATCACCTTGTTTTTGACTTTATATTGCAATTGCCTATAGACTGTATCTCCGGTTGTACCCGTGACGGCATGACCTAGAATGTCATTCATGGCACGTTCAAAAAAATCTGATATGCCCCTAAATCTGTAGTTTCACGTCCTTCCACTGCGGCAACTGCCTTTTCAGTAAATATGTTGTCTAAAGAACTTCTAAAATTCTTACGCATTGAGTACAGACGTAACTTTTTATCCTCAGCTATATGCAGATTTATAGAGGCATTTAGCCGAGTACTCATGTTATTGCTATAGTAGTATCCTGGACTTGCTTGATACCGGCAGTTTAGGAATAATTGCTTCTCCCCTGCTTGTCTCATCTTCTCTACATATTGCATAAATCCTAGTTCTTTCAGCGTGTTGTGTATTGGGACGTCCCGCGCAACGCTTGATTTTACTCGTTGATTACGTTCCACGTTCATACAAATTCTAAAAAAACTAAGCCCTTCAATTTCCTGCAGGTCATCTGAATACAACTGTGCCACCTCATTACACCGCATACCGCTATACATCATAATCAATGGTAGCCACGTCATTTCAGGTTCGTCAGGGTTGTACTCTTCAGCTAGCACTTCAATATACTTCTGCAGTTCTTCATCGGAGAAGCACCTCGATTGCTCGCTTGCTTTTCCAATGGGTAGCCGTAAACCAGTACTAAACGGGTTAAACTCTACTAATTTGCGTTTACGTTCCAGTGCATGATTAAACACTGCAGACATGGTTTAGATGTAATTGTTTACAGCCTTATTTGTTAACTCAAAATCATAATATTCAAACTGCAGATAGTTACGCCACTCTTTTGCAATATCCTCGTCTATCTCTTTCACCCCCATAATTTTACCAAAACACTCCTTGAAAATCTCTTCAATGCGTTCCAGTTCTTTTTTCTTTTTCCTAATCCTGACTGGATTTTCGTTAGCCCACTGTTCACTATACATTTTAAGCAGTTCTGGCAAGGGTATACCAACATCTTTTTGGATAGGGAGATCAGTATTCCATTTCTGCAGCAGCCGATGTTGGAACTCTGATTCAATATCGGTAATACCCTGAACCCGTTCGGACTCGACTTTAAATAGGTATCTCTCCGTGGCGGCAAAGGCAGCAACTACTTCTATAAAATCATCTTCGGAAAGTTCATCTGGGCCGCTGGCTAAGCCCTGCTTGTTATATTTAGAAAGGTAAGTATTTGCCAATTCAATTGCATATGGGACGCTTATATGATTACCTCTCACTTCGTCTTTTTGATACATCGCTGATATTCCGGCTAAAGCCTTTGATAAAACCTCAGGGTCTTTTACAGACCGCATACCCTCAGCACGTTCAAGCATGTATGCATTGTATTCTTCATTGTCAGACACCTTAACCCCAAGTCTCGCTTTATCTGTATCACGTATTGTGCGTAATCCGTAGTCGGCTACCATTGCGTTAATCAGTCTGCTATCCATTTCATTCCTCACGTTCTGGAATATGAGATCAAACGACAAAATTAGTTTACGTGCCTGTGACCTAGCAACATCATAGTGCTTGGTCTTAAGTGACCGCCAAATTTGTTTTTTTCCAAGCTGTTCCTGAAGGTCAAGGGGAACAGCCATAACGATGCAATATACCTTACCTCTTCGACGTAAACAATCCATCTTCTCACCTCTCGACATTAGCAAAAATATTAGCAGTTTTTACGGCCTAGAGATAAAAACCAATAATTACAGGAAGATGGCATTAATACAGAGGCGGCCATGGTGCCGCCTCTTTCTGTTAATCGATGCGGCCGGGACAGCAGCGCATGGTGGCTTCATCCCGATCTCCCCGACTTGCACCCATATTTTTTGTCAATGATGTGGCAAAGCGTGGCAGGGGTGGTTATAGTACATGCATGGAGCATACGAGCGAAATACACGGGGCGAACGGGGAAGAATGGGTGGAGGTCACTTCCGGGCCGATCCCGGGAATGGCGGCCGCAGCAACTTCCAAAGACCGGGTTCAGCTCTGGGCGCTGGTCCTGGATGCCCGGTCCGTGCCGTGCCGGCTTGAGCATGATGCGGGAGTCTGGCGCCTGCTGGCGCCGGCCGGCTTCCTTGACAGGGCCTGCGAAGAGTTGCGGCTTTTTGAGGAAGAAAACCGCAACTGGCCTCCAGTGGCCCCGCCTGCTCACCCTCTGGCCGAAAATACCCTGGCGACCCTCTCTGTTCTGGTTCTCCTGGCGACCTTCCACAACCTGACCCAGCTTGACGTTACCCTGCCCGCCTTTTCCCAGCCGGACTGGGTCGGGCTCGGCAATGCCCAGGCCGCCAGGATACTGGATGGCCAGTGGTGGCGGCTCGTGACCGCTCTTACGCTGCATGCCGACAGCCTGCACTTGGTCAGCAACCTGGCCATCGGCGGTATCTTTGTCGTATTCCTCTGCCGCGAACTCGGCTCCGGGCTGGCCTGGAGCCTGCTTTTGGGGGCTGGAGCCCTCGGCAACCTGGCCAATGCATACGCGCAATCCCCCGGCCATAGCTCCGTGGGGGCCTCCACCACCGTATTCGGAGCTGTCGGCATCCTTGCGGCGCTCAGCCTGGTGCGTTACCGGCAGCAGTTGCAGCGGCGCTGGCCGCTCCCCGTGGCGTCGGCCCTGGCCCTTTTGGCCCTGCTCGGCACCGAGGGGAAAAACACCGATCTGGGGGCGCATCTCTTCGGTTTTCTATACGGGATCTGTCTTGGTCTGATAACGGAATATCTGCTGGGGAGGTACGGACGTCCCGGCCGCTTGCTCAACGCCCTGCTGGCGCTTTTCAGCGCCGTTGTGGTCGTTGCGGCCTGGTGGGCGGCGCTGGAGTTCGGGGGGTGATTCGCGTGGTTCATAAGCTGAAAACAAATGCTATAATAAACAAAGAACAGGATCCTGATTTTGTTGCCGCGTCGATAGTTTTTAAAGGCGGCCTATGCTGCAAAGATCCGCAGCAGGAGGTGGATAATGAAAAAATTCAACATGATACCAATGATTGCAACCACTTTTTTTCTCCTGACAGCTGGTTGCTCTTTACATGGGGGAATATCTATCCCCGTTGACACCGCATCATCCGCACCGGGCACTATGGTCAGCGTGAAGGGAGAGACGCATCAACTCGTGGGCACCCCCTTGCAGGTGGGCAGCCCGTTACCGGCAACCGCCCTGATCGATGCCTTTACGATGAAAAAGGTCGATATCTCGCAGATGAAAGGGAAGGTCCTCCTCTTGAGCGTGGTCCCTTCCATCGACACCAAGGTCTGCGAGGCACAGACGCACCTTCTCGCTGAAAAGGTGGCTCGGCTCCCCCAGGAGGTAGTACGAATCGCCATCAGCCGTGATACCCCCTTTGCCCAGAAACGTTTTGCCGAAGAGGCGAAGCTTACCGGGCTCACCTTTCTTTCCGACTACAAGGAGGGGGCTTTCGGCCGGGCCACGGGGCTGCTCATCGACGACAGCATGCTGCTCGCCCGGTCGGTGGTTGTCGTGGACAAGGACGGCATAGTCCGATATATCCAGGTGGTTCCCGAGCTTTCTCATCTGCCCGACATGGAGACGGCCTTCGGGAAGGCGGTGGCCCTCAGCGGCAAGTAGGTAGTTTCCGTCCGGAAAGGGTTCTTTTCCGCCCATGCGGCGTCAATCTTCGGGCTTGCTTNNGACGAAAAATCCCTCCTTTCCGGATCGGAAACTGTTAGTTTCTCATCCGTAGTCTCCGGATGGAAACTAGGTTGAGCGTAGTTATGGCAGTATTCAGTGCGTAGCGGGGAGGGAGCGTAGATGAATGTGATTGTGGATCTGTGCGTCGTTCCGATTGGTGTCGGCGTATCGTTGTCCCCTTATGTTGCTGCCTGTGAAAAGGTGCTTTCACAGGCAGGCTTGAAGATTGCGTTGCATGCGAACGGGACGGACATCGAAGGTGAGTGGGATGCGGTGTTCGCTGCTGTCAGGCGTTGCCATGAGGTCGTGCACGGGATGGGCGCGCCGCGCATTTTCACGACCATGAAGGTGGGAACGCGTACGGACCGTATCCAGTCCATGGAAGACAAGGTGAAAAGCGTGAAGGGCAAGCTGGGAGAGGCGCAGGTTGAAGATATCTGACTGGCGCGGCGAAGCCTCCAATATCGTGCTGGTCGGGATGCCGGGGGCCGGCAAGAGCACGGCCGGCGTCATCCTTGCCAAGCTGGCCTCGCTCGGCTTCATCGACACCGATGTCCTCATCCAGGCCAGTGAACGCCGCTCGTTGCAGAGTATCATCGATTCCCAGGGATACATGGCCCTGCGGGAGATCGAGGAGCGCGTCCTGTTAGGCCTGGAATGCCGTCGCCATGTCGTCGCCACGGGGGGAAGCGCCGTCTACAGCCCTGCCGCCATGGCGCACCTGGCCGTGGACGGGGTTATCGTTTTCCTGGATGTTGACCTGGCCACGCTGGAGTCGAGGGCACTGGACCTGGGGAGGAGAGGGATCGCAAAGCACCCGGATCAGAGTTTTGCCGAACTCTTCGAAGAGCGTCGCAGGCTGTATGTGGCGTATGCCGATGTGACGGTTGACTGCCGAGGGCTTACCCACGACATGGTCTGCACAGAGGTTCTCGACAGGCTGCAACTGTCGCGATAACGAGACTCATCTTTCAACCCTCATCCCTCATCCGCTTGGAGGTTCCGATGTCTATTCTTCGCCAGATCGCTCAACTGGGACATCCGGTCCTCCGCCAGGAGACCGGCCTTATCGGTGATCCGGCCGACCCGGCCCTGCAGGCGCTGATCGACGATATGCTGGCGACCATGGCCGAGGCCGGCGGCGTCGGCATCGCCGCACCGCAGGTCTATGAGACGTTGCGCCTGTTCATCCTGGCTTCCCGCCCCACGTCCCGTTATCCCCACGCCCCGGCAATGGAGCCGACCGTCATGATCAATCCGGAGCTCCTCTGGCAGTCGGATGAGACCGAGAAAGGGTGGGAAGGGTGTCTGAGCGTGCCCGGCATCCGCGGTCTGGCGCCGCGCAGCCTGCGCATTGGCGTGCGCTACCTGTCCCGCAGGGGCGAGGTGTGCGAGGAGGAGCTGTCCGGCTTCATTGCCCGCGTCTTCCAGCATGAATACGACCACATCAACGGCATGGTTTTCCTCGACCGGGTTGCAAGCAACCGCGAGCTGATCAGCGAGCGGGAGTATCTGCGGCTCGTCTCGGCCTGATACATGCTCTAAAGTCCCCCCTCCCGCTTGCGCGCCGAAGCGCTTTAGCGCGCAGGCCCGTCAAGGGAGGGGGAGCTAACAGCAAATTCCAAACCGGGCAACGCTGGTATAAAGTGATGATTTTTACCGGCCGGGATGCTATAGTCGCTGCCATAGGCAGGTTTGAATCCTATGCGGGGGACGCGAGACAATGGCGGAACAGAAGATCTATCTGGTGGGGGCGGGCATCACGGGGTGGGAGGGTTTCGGCTCCAAGGCGCTGGAGATCATCGCCAAGGCCGAGGTGATGATCGGCCACGAGCGGCATCTGGATTGCTTTCCCGAGTTCGCCGGCCAAAAGATGCTACTTGGCGATCTTCCCGAAATACTGGATTTTCTCAAAAAAACCGAAAAGCGTGTGGCGCTTTTGGCCTCGGGCGATCCCACATTCTTCGGCATATCCCGTTTCCTGCTGCGCAACCTGCCCAAGGAACGTATCGAGATATTTCCCAACGTCACCAGCATGCAGTATGCCTTTGCCCGCATCAAGGAGCCGTGGGACGACGCCATCTTCGTGTCGGTGCATGGCAGAGGGATGCATCCGGCCGTGGACAAGATCGTGGCCGCTGAGAAGGCATGCGTGCTGACCGATAAGGTGAATACCCCGGCAGCCATTGCCGCCGAACTGATCGAGCGTGGCGCGGAGGGGTACGAAGCATGGCTGTGCGAGGATTTGGGGCTGGCGGGCGAGAAGTTTACCAAGACCTCGGTGCGTGGCCTGCTTGAGCTGAAGCCTTCCGACCTCAATATCCTGATCCTGATCCGGACCTATGAGCCGAATCTGACCCGCTATCCTCTGATCGGCATCGACGATGAGGAGTTCCAGACCTCTAAGAAGCTGATCACCAAGCAGGAGGTGCGGGCCGTCACCCTGGCCAAGCTCCAGTTGCAGGATGACCTGGTGCTGTGGGATGTGGGGGCGGGGAGCGGTTCCGTCGCCATCGAGGCGTCCAACCTGATGCCCAACGGCCGTATCTATGCTGTGGAGCAGAATGCCCAATGCCTGGCCTTTATCCGGGAAAACCTGAAAAAATTCATGGCCCGCAACGTGAAGCTGGTGGAAGGGGAGGCGCCGGACGCCCTGGAGGAACTGCCTGACCCGGATCGGGTCTTCATCGGCGGATCGGGTGGCCGCCTGGAGGAGATCATCGTTGCAGTGGACGGCCGTCTCAAGCCGGAGGGGCTGGTGGTGCTGAACGCCGTGACCCTGGACACCCTGACCAAGGCGGTCGAATTTCTGGAAGACCACGGTTTTACGACCGAGGCGGCCTGCGTCAATATCGCCAAGACCCGTAACCTGACCGAGTACAAGATGTTCGAGGCCCAGAACCCGGTCTACGTGATCACCGCCCGCAGGGGGAGCGAATAGTGGCGACGATTTACGCCGTGGGGGTCGGTCCCGGCGATCCCGAGCTTTTAACCCGCAAGGCCGAGCGCATCCTGCGCCGCGCGGACGTGATCCTGGCGCCGGTGTCCGATCCCGGCGAGGCCAGCGTCGCCCTGGCGACGATTCGCGAGTTTTTGGATGAAAGCCGCCAGGAGGTCATTGTCCACCAGTTTCCCATGACCTCGGACAGGGCCCGCTTGATTCCCGCTTGGCAGGAAGCGGCGGCCCTGATCGCCGTCCGGGCCGAGGCCGGCCGGGACGTGGCCTTTGTGACCATCGGCGACCCGCTGTTCTATTCCACGTTTATCTATCTTCAGCGCATCCTGCGGGAGATCTGCCCCCATATCCCCATCGAGATCGTTCCCGGCATCTCCAGTGTCAACGCCTCTGCGGCCCAGGCCGGCATACCGCTGGCGGAGGGTGATGAGAAGATGGCGGTTATCCCCGCCACCGCCGGGGTGGACAAGATCGCCGAGGCCCTGGCGAGGTTCGAAACGGTCGTGTTGCTCAAGGTCAAGCCGGTCTTTGGGGAAATCCTGGAGCTTATCCGGCAGACGGGCCGCGAACGGAGTACGGTCTTTGTGGAGCGGGCCGGGAGCGACCGCCAGAAGGTGCTGACCGATTTTGCCGAGATCGCCGCCCATGCGCCGGATTACCTCTCGTTGATGATCATCAGATGTTCCTGCTGAAACTCGCCTGTTGCCGGCAGATTATCACACATAGCAACCTCCTTTGTCATCCGCAGATTTCGCAGATTCACGCAGATTAAGGACGAGGCGTTTATGTTGAAGGCTGATTGACCCGAAATTGATCAATAGACCACGACTGATTCCTGATGCTTTCAAGTAATTGATAACTTGTGCCTCTTCAACACCAGATAATTGCTGCAAAGCCTTCAGCTCGACTATTACAGAACCAAAGCAGACAAAGTCTGATTCCGGTTTCAAATCAAAGATGACATCAAGGCGGCGAGGATTGAGGCAACGAAGGCGTACAGTGTCGTACGTTGAGGAGCCGAAGACGAGCCAACGAAGATGCCGCTTTGATTTGGAATTGGAATGACTTATAAAATGCTTTGAGGGGGTCGCCTCGATATGTAATCAGGAGTTCTTTTTCTCTCTCATAAAGAATCCCGCAAAACCTGAACTCACACTCTAGTGCTTCCTGATAAACTGCCTCAAGAAATCCATGTCCCAACTCACTATGGACTGCCATTGCCGCACCGATGATTGCGTATGTCTCTTCATCCCTAATGGTTTTATCTGCGTTAATCTGCGTAATCTGCGGATTCATCGCTGTATCTCCTTCAGCATGGTTGTCATCATCGCCCGCAATCTCCGCTTCCTCCTCAAAGGTATCCACATAACGGGGGATGTTGAGATTGAAGTCATTATTGTTTAGCAGAAATATTTATATGTCAATCCGCCTATGCAAGCCGGTTGCTTGATTGCTAGACTTTCAGACATGGTTGTGGTAAAACATGTCTTACAGCATATGGAGGGAGCACATGCATACGATAACGATACGTGTACCGGACGAGCTGGAAACCCGCCTTGATAACCTTGTCAGGAAAACCGGGCGGACCAAGACCTTCTATGTGAGGACCGCCCTGGAACAGTTCATCGAGGACCGCGAAGATTACCTCCTGGCCGTTGATGTCATGGAGCGCGACGAGCCGACCATCAGCCTTGACGAACTGGAGCGGAATCTTGGCCTGGCACATTGAAATCAAGTGGACGACTCAGAAGGAAATCGAGAAGCTCGACAGTAAGGCTCAGGCGGCCATTGTCAGTTTCCTCCGTGAGCGGGTAGCAGGTGCAGCAGATCTCCGGCAAACAGGGAAGGCTCTGAAGGGTGAAATGGGCGACCTATGGCGCTATCGAGTGGGTGACTACCGGATTATCTGCGACATTCAAGACGGCGTTGTGACTGTCTTGGTGCTGCGTGTACGGCACCGAAAAGAGGTCTACAGGTGATGAATGGAGACAGGCCATTAGAATTGAAAATGCAAGTTTTTTAGCTGTTTGACAATCACTTTATGGATGCTATCCTTTAAAAAAATATAAGGGGGTGGGTCACATGAAAGTGAAAGAGGGTGACGTTCTGGTCTGTAATTGCGGTGACTGCAAGATTGAGTTGACGGTAACAAAAGCCTGCTCTACCGAAATATGTGGGCATGATGTCGAATGCAATATCGAGGCAAGTTGCTGCGGCAAACCGATGATAATAAAATAGGTGAATGATTCTGAATGTATGAACCGGGAGGGCGATTTTGCTCTCCTTTTTTTGTATCCATTGAAGCTCTTTCGCAAAAGGCACTACACCTAACTTTTTTATCAAGCGGATCTCACCTCAGCCATCTCCGAGGGATCAGCATCAACCAGGATTCCCTTGTATCTTCCATGGAATAGATGTCCGATTCTGCCGCGAAATGTCATCAGGGGTCAGAAATGTCATCAGGGGTCAGCTCTTGAAAAAAATGTCATCAGGGGTCAGCCCTTGAAAATAGAAAAGAAATGTCATCAGAAAAATGTCATCAGGGGCCAGCCCTTGAAAATAGAAAAGTGGTGTATAAATTCCTTTTTCAAGGGCTGACCCTATAGGTTATCCCCTGACCCTATAGGTTATCCTTTCAACAATTTCACATTATCCGTATAACGGCCATAAGGCGCAGCAGCGGCTGTCTTTTGCCGACTGCCTGCCGCCGATTGTTGGATGAAGAGTGCGTCACCTATTTACCAATAAGTCCTTTAACAGCCGTCAATATGTCCGCAGGGAGTAAAAGGGTCTTGGTGTTTGTTGATTCCGACAGCTTGCGGATACTTTCAATATAACGGTCTGCCAAAAGGAAGTAAGCAGGCAACTCCTCGTTGCCGACTGCATCCCTGATCTTCTTTATCGCTTCAGAGGAGGCATTTGCCAGAAGAATCTGTGCCTCTGCCTCCTTGCGGGATGCTTCCAATTTCCCTTCCGCCTCAAGAATGGTACCTTGCTTCTTGCCTTCCGCTTGGAGAATTGCCGCCTGCTTGAGCCTCTCGGCACCGGCCTGCGCTTCCATGGCCTGCTGCATGCTCTGTGATGGCCGGATATCCTGAATCTCGACGGACTTTACCACTATACCCCAATCGGCAACCTCGTTCGAAATTTGATCTTTGAGCTTGGCCTTGATCTGATCGCGCGAACTCAACGCTTCATTAAGCGTCATGCTGCCGATGATCGCCCTCAGATTCGTCATTACCAGAAACTGGATCGCAGCTCTGTAGTTGGATATCCCATAAGCCGCCTTGACCGGGTCAAGCACTTTGACGAACGTTATTGCGGTACAGAGGATTACAGCGTTGTCTTTCGTGATCGCTTCCTGCTGTTCGATGTTGAGCGGCTCGTCTTTCGTGAGAAGTTCATATGCGACCTGGTCGATATAGGGAACTACGATCGACAGACCAGGTTTGAGTGTGACGTGATACTTGCCGAGCCGCTGCACAACGAACTCGGAACCTTGCGGCACGATCTTGATACCAGCAATAAGAGTCGCAATAATGAGCACTGCAATTACCACCATGATTCCCAAAAACATATCATGCTCCCTTTTATTCGGAATTTACGATTATGCCTTTTTTACCTTAACCCTTGTTTCCACTATTTCCGTCACCACGCACCGGTCTCCCTGAGAAAGCTGTTCATCTGAAATATACTCCCAGACATCGTCGCCATGAATCGGTACTTGAAAACGGACCTTGCCACTGGGAGGATCTCCCACGTTCGACGACACAACGGTCCCTGCTTCTCCGATTACACTCTCTTTAGCATGCCGTGCCCTGGCACCCATTTTCATGCTATTCCTCAGCCAGCCCCAGCCGATAGAAAACAGAATTATTGAGCTAATGGAAAAGACCGCCAACTGCGCAGCAATTCCGCCAACCCAATACGCTACAACTCCCGTTAGAAGCGCCGCAAGCGCAAACCAGATGGTGACGAAGTGGGGCACCAGGATTTCAATAATCAATAGTGTCGTGCCGCATATTAACCAGAGCCAGTAAGGCATTGTTTTACCTCTTATTGATAATTTAAAGTTCTGTTATTTCCGCCCAACGGTTCGCGGCGTGACCTGCGTGGTGTTGTTTGCCGCGTCAGTCTACCAAGCTTGGCTAGGCCTCAAGCCTGTTTAAGATAATTGCCGCAGTCTCAACGTGACCATTTCGAATCATCGTAAAGAACCCTCTCTCAACATCGACACCTCTTATGCCATTTGAAGCGAAATACTCATGTGCCACGTCACAACAAGTGTTACACCAAGCTGAATAGAAGGTCTCATTCTGACGGGTGACGGGAATGTATGTAGGGCAAATGGACAAGTTTCGGAAACTTGTTGATGTCTTCGCAGCCTTGATCTTGCTGAGCTGTAGGTCGAGAGTTACGTTCTTGGTGGGATCTAGGAACATAAGAATCTTGCTGATGAATGAGACTTTGCTGAACTGTGGCAGATTGCATTTCGCGATGTCCTTGAATCTGATGTCAGTGCTTTGTACTGATTTGGAAAATTCAATAATCTGTCGGTCGTTTACTTCTGATCTGAACCTTTTAACTCGATCTTTCAGCCTTCCCCTGCTTGTCGCGTAGCCCCAGTAGATCACATTCGACAGCCCGTTTTTAATATCTACGTGTTTAGCAGACAAAAGCTGGGCGCGGACAAATCTCTCCAATTAAAAATAAGATCGGAAATCATTCTTCTCTGTCTCATTTACAAAATCGTAGGCAACCAAAGGGAAATCGTATTCTGAAATGGCAGCGGCAAGTTGGTGTATGTGTTTTTCTTTTAGTTTCATTTCGTTTTTTTGCCTAACCTGTAAGTTGACTGCGTATTAGCCGTGTTATTTTACAGGATAACACTACCAAAACAAAAATTAAACAATAATATTACAATGTTATTATAATTACCCGGCATCCTGCTATAGAATGATATACAGCTTTTTATTAGAATTGTAATTGCGCGGGAATAAACATCTTTGACACAACCATTGATTCTGAATACCCAAAATAAGAAGGCCGTACGATCAATCTAAGTTGACCAACACGGCCTTTACTATTCAGATGAAAGAACTCCGTTCTCGACGAATCATTCTCCCCCCCACGCCCATTCTATTTTCAGAGTGTGCTCCCTTTTGCGGGGACGATCTCGTCGGTGGCCGGTTTGGCCGGAGCAGCCGGCGCAGTAGGCGGCTCGGCGGCCGGTTGCTTTACCTCGGGGGCCTTGGCGGGCTGTTCAGAGGGCTTCGGCTGTTCCGGTGGTGGCGCCGGTTTGTTGGCCGGTGCGGTATTCTTTTTTTGTTCGCCGGCGTCATATTTCAGGAGCGAGGTTATGTCGTCGAACTGTTTGCCGTAGACCTCCGAATCCTGGGTCTCCCGCAGCAAGATGTCTTTTCCCCTCTGGTCCAGGGTCCGCCTGATGCCGTCGATGGTTTTGAACTTTACGTCCGCCTTGTCGGAGAGGTTGGCCTCCGCCTCGCTGAAATCGGGATACTGGAGGTTTATCATGGGCGAGTATGACGTGAACCGGCTGCGGAAGTTGGGGTATTCCCAGAGGATAGTGCCGTCGCCGTCCAGGACCTGGGCGGTCAGTATGAGGTAGTTATAGTCGCTGGGCTGGGACGTCAGCAGCGTGTTGGAATACACCTTCCCGTTCTGGGTAAGGCCGCTGACCACCAGCAGCATGACCGCATCCAGATTGTTCTTCTTGAGATAATCCCGCAGTTCATCGGCCTTCCAGAAATACTTGTTATACCGTATCGTGGCGTCATCGCGCTTTTCACTGCGGAAGAAGAGTTCGCCGAAGATACGCTGCGGATCGCCGTCCAGGAGCGCCACGGTGAAGAAGTTGCCGGTCTCCTTGAGCCTGCGGACGAGATGCTGTTCATACTTGCGGTTCATATCCGCAATCAGGGCAACAAGCTGGTCTTTCTTCGGATGCCTGATGTCGGAGTTTGCATCGACGATAATGGGGGCAACGCCGAGCACCTTGACCTTTGCGGCAAAATGTTCCGTTGGGACATTGAAATGGTTCTGGGCGCAGCCGAACATCAACGCCAATAGCGGCAACAAGATCAGTCGTTTCATCCATATCCTCCTCGTTCGTGCTTGATCCTTCATGATTCCGGCATATTTTATATCAGATGCCCGGCGCCTTTTCCAGATAATACCGATTCCAAATCAAGGCGCTATCTTCTTTGGCTCGTCTTTTTGCTCCTCAACGTACTGCCTGTACGCCTTCGTCGCCTCAATCCTCGCCGCCTTGATTTCATCCTCGATTTGAAATCGGTGTTACGACCGTGTATCGGTAATAT
>PLYK01000036.1 GCA_003151775.1 Geobacter sp.
TGACATTTTGAAGACCTTTGAGGTTTTGAAAACCTCAAAGGTCTGGCCTGAAATATGTGCCATCTTGAATGCAAAAGCGAATTAGGCTCTTCATGTTTGACCACGTTAGCCACCTCTGTTACTATATCCTGAAATAATCCTTGGAGTACCGACGTTCCATGCCACTTTACGAACTCATACTGGAAGCCTACGACCGCCTCAGGAAACGCGTCCGACGCACGGAGCTGATCTATTCTCACCACTACACCGAGCGATTGGGGCTGCCGCTGTTCTTCAAGTGCGAAAATCTCCAGCGAACCGGTTCCTTCAAGATCAGGGGGGCCCTCAACTTCATGACTGCCCAGACGCGGGAAGCCCTGAAGAACGGCGTTATTACCGCATCGGCAGGGAATCATGCCCAGGGCGTGGCCTTTTCGGCGGACCTCTTAGGGGTTAAGGCGACCATCTATATGCCGGAGATCACCCCACCCCAAAAGGTACAGGCCACCCGCGATTACGGCGCCGATATCGTACTGGTCGGCAAAAACTTCGACGAAGCCTGTGTGGCGGCGCAGGAGGCGCAACGTTCCACCGGAGCCCTTTTTGTGCACCCTTTTGACGATGAACTGGTCATGGCCGGCCAAGGCACCATCGCACTGGAGATACTGGAAGAGTTGCCGGACGTGCAAAACCTGCTCGTCCCGGTGGGAGGCGGCGGCCTGATAGCCGGCATGGCGGCGGCAATACGGGAGCGCGCCCCCCATATGCGCATCATCGGCGTCGAATCTACGGCAGCCCCGTCGATGTCGGCCTCGTTCGCGGCAGGCGCCCCCTGTGAGGCGCCCGTCAAGGTTACGCTTGCCGACGGTATTGCCGTAAAACGCCCTGGACAGATGACTCTGCCCATAATCCGCGCCTGTGTGGATGAGCTCGTTCTGGTGGAGGAAGAGGAGATCGCCCAGTCCATCGTATCGCTCTTGGAACGGACTAAACTGCTGGTGGAGGGGGCCGGCGCCGTTCCCCTGGCGGCGGTGCTGCACGGCAAGGTGCGGGACCTGAGGGGCAAGACTCTCTGCCTGTTGTCAGGCGGCAATATCGACGTCAAGACCATTGCGCTGGTTGTGGAGCGGGGGCTCTTGGCTGCGGGACGCTACCTGAAGCTCCGCATCGAGCTGGACGACCTTCCGGGGGCATTGGCGACACTGGCGGCGGACATCGCCGCGACGCGCGCCAATATCTCGCTCATCAACCATGAACGGCGTTCGGAGGCTATCGCCCTGGGCAAGACCTCTGTCGCGCTTGAGCTGGAAACCCGCGGCCACGAGCATCGTGCCGAGGTAATCGCCTATCTCCGCAAGTGCGGTTATTCACTGGAGGCCGGGTAGGCATGTCGGCTACGGTTTATGACACATGAAGCGCCTATCGGCACAAGACGCCTTCCAGGAAGGAGTCGATCTCTTCCAGACAGGAGATTTCAATGGAGCGGAAGCCTCTTTCAGGCTTGTCCTTAAGATTGATCCGTTATCCCCGGCCGCCCTTAACGCCCTCGGCACGGTTTTGGACCGTCTAGGGCGAAGTCACGAAGCGATCACTGCCTACCGTAACTGCCTGAAGCTGGAACCGGCAAATTTCATAGCGTCTTACAATCTCGGCAACACCTTGAGGAGGCATGGCGATCTACAGGGCGCGGAAAGCTGTTACCGTGCATGCTGTGCCATGGACCGGGAATTCACCCCTGCTGTGCAGGCATTGGGGAGCCTCCTGCTTGAATCCGGGCGAGATGACGAGGCGGAGGAACTGCTTTTAACGGCTGCAAACGCTTCTCCACCCAATTCGGATGCCTGCTTCAACCTGGGCACGCTCTCGCAATCCCGCGGCAAACTTGGTGAAGCCGAACAATGGTACATGCGAGCCCTTGCTAATGATAAGAATCATTTACAAGCCCACAATGCGCTCGGCATGCTGTGCCTACTCGACAATCGCATTGCAGAAGCTATTTTTTGCTTCGAAAAGGCCGTTGCAATCAAGCCTGACTACTGGCAGGCTCAAGTAAACCTGGGGATTGCGTATGCGTGGAAGGGGGAGCTGCGCAAAGCCGAGGAATGCCATGAATCGGTGCTCCGCGTGCATCCGGGCAATGGCCTTGCGCATTACAACCTTGCCCTTGCGCTCCTGGCGCAAGGTTCATTTGAAAAAGGATGGCGCGAGTTTGAGTGGCGCTTCGAGAAAGAAGAAAATCCCGTACCCAAGCGTCACACGCATATCCCACGCTGGCGCGGTGAGGATCTGGAAGGGCGAAGCATATTGGTTCACGCAGAACAGGGATATGGCGATACGGTCCAATTCGCCCGCTATCTGACCTTTCTGATTGAACAAGGAGCAAGCGTTTCCCTGGAATGCCAGGACAGGGTGATTTCTCCCCTGATGAACGGGCTGGCGCTTCCGCTGCGTATTTTTGTGAGAGGCGACGTACTGCCAGGGGCAGACTTCCAGGTCCCATTGATGAGCCTTCCGGGCATACTGGGCCCTCAAGCCTGGAACAGGCCTGCCCCACCATATTATCTGCGGCCCGATGAAGAATCCGTGAAAGAGTGGCAGCGCCGTGTTGCCGTGCATTCCGGTCTCAAAGCAGGTCTTGCCTGGGCGGGCCGCAAAGGGCACGCAAACGATCATAATCGTTCAATCCCGGGCGCTACCTGGCGCCCCTTGGCTGAAATGGAGAATGTCGCCTTCTTTAACCTGCAAGCCGGGCCGGAGCATGACACCGCGCCGCCGGTCAAACTGGTTGATTATACATCGCTCATAGAAAACCTTGCCGATACCGCCGCCATCATGAAAAATCTCGATCTGGTCATATCCGTTGATTCGGCGCCGGCACACGTGGCCGGTGCGCTCGGTATACCGGTTTGGTGCCTGATCCCTTACAACCCTGATTGGCGCTGGATGAGAGACAGAACCGATTCACCCCAGTATCCCTCCATGCGGCTTTTTCGTCAAGAGAGGCCGGGGGGATGGGACGATGTTCTTCGGAAGGTGCAAAAAGAGCTGCTGAAGCTGGCCGGGGGCGGCTGAAACTAAGGTACTATGCGGGATCTGCGGCAGTGGTGATTACTCTTTCTTCATATTCGACCAGTTGGCGCGCCAGTTTCAGGGCCGGATAATATTTTGCAGCAGCAATTGCTTCGCTTATCTGCCCCACCAGGTCCTTCGTGCTTGGCGCTGCGGCAAGCACGGCGCCCGTCAGCTCTTCATAGGCTTTCTGATAAACGGATATGTTGTCGCTGTCAACATACATAAGCTGAATGGCAAAATAGATCCTCTTGCACACGGTAGTTGCATCAGCCTCGCCTAGGATATCCTTTTCCCTCAATAGCGGCACATTGTTCTCAACATAGAGATTGACCGTGCTGTTGCCGTTTTTAACGACAGCAGTGCCGATAATCATCCTCTCATTCGGTTTTAAGGTTATCTTTAGTGACATGTTTTATTCCCATCCAGGAAAGAGTAATGGAGGGGGATTGTTATCCCCCTCCATCATTACCAAAAATAACTTGGTCAGTTCAATTCTAGAACAGTTTCAGTACCGACTGGGCTGCCTGCGAGGAGAGGCTCAGAGCGGTGGTGCTGAGCGACTGACGGGTCTGCAGCATCAGCATGTTGGCGCCTTCCTGGTTCATGTCGGCCAGGGTCAGGTTGTCGGAGCCGGTGGTTAGGGTGTTGATCATGTTGTTGGTGAAGTCCTGACGGGTGGTGATAACCGACAGGTTGGAAGCCAGCCCTGATGACTGGTTCCTAAGGGTTGCCAGAGCGGAATCAAGCTGCGAACTGGAGTTCGTGATGGCCTGGGCTCCGAGAGTAGTATCGGCATTGCCCCAGTCAGTAAGCGGTGCAGCAGCTGTTACATTAGTTGATGCGGTGGTAGCAAGAGCGGCAGCAGCAGAGCCAGCGGCACTACTGGCCTCTGCATTCGGGAAAGCAGTTGCGGCGGCGGCAAGATCACTTCCAGCTTTTAAGAGAGCAGCTTTTACCGTAGTGTCGGTTTCTTGTCCACCAGCAAATAGCGCTTGGCCGCTTGTTGTCGAGGCATTGTCTGCGGCGGTGGTAAGTGCATTACCAATAATTGTGGCAGCGCCACTTGCATTTGCTGAATCAGTCCCCGATCCAGCATCATTCCCACCGGACGGTGTAGCAAATCTGGCAGCGGCGGTATTCAGTGCTGACGCTGCAGCAGTCAGAATGCCACTGTTCGTCGTATCAGCAGTTGCTGCAGCATTGGACGCAGCATTAGCAGCAAGAGAAGCAGCACCGGCTTGAGTGGTGATAACAGTCGTGTTGTTACCCTTCTGAGTTAAAGCGTCTGCTGCAAGTGTAGGATTCGTACCCCACAAATCGGTAACAGCAGTTCCTACGCCGTTACCCGCCGCCAATGTAGTAAAGTCAGTTTGTGCGGTCGTGAGTACCGCCTTTGTAGCATTAAGTGCAGTAAGCGCGGTGGCGTCTGAAGGTGCAGTTTGAGCTATCGAAGCATTAAGAGAAGTGAGAGCGTTGCCGATTGTACCTAAAGTTGCTGTTGCAGCAGCTGTATTTGAGTCACCATTGGCTAAGAAATACGTGGACTGCGCTCCCATAGCATCACTGACGGTCTGAAGAGCGGTATTCCCATTGTTAAGACCTGCCGCGGCAAGTAACTGGGTGCTGGCCGTTGTTAGCGCTGTCTTGGCTGTATTTTCTGCATTTGCCGAGGTCAATGATGCCGCAGCATTGGTAAGCGCAGTAGCCGCAGACGTTATAGCAGGGTTCGTGGTGTTGGCCTGGGCTGCGGTAATGTTCAGGCCGGTTTTCGCGGTGGAGGCGTCAAAGCCACTGATTGTCAACGTAGAAACACCGGTATTCTGGCTGAACTGGATGTTAAGATTACTGCCCTTCAGCAGGTTGGTGCCGCTGTAGCCGGAGTCATTTGCCAATGTATCGATCTGGCTGCGCAGGGAGTTGAACTGTTGTTCGTAGTTGGAGCGGGTAGTGGCATCGGTGCTGCCCATGGCCGAACTGGCGATACCTTTGGCGGCCTGGATCAGCGAGGTGATTGAAGAGATGCCGGTGTTGGCTGCCTGTACAACCTGCACGCCTTCCGACATGCCGTCCAAACGGTCGCTTAAGTCGGATGCTGCCTGTGTATGATTCTGGGCAGCGAAGAATTCGGTCGGGTTGTCGAGGGCCGAGTTGACTTTTTTACCGGTACTGAGACGATTCTGGGTGGTGGTCAACTGACTCGATGTTGTTTGAAGGGCCAAGAGGTTGTTGCGCATACCGGCTGTCAAGGTGATGTTCGAGATTGACATTGTGTTTCTCCTTTTCTAGGTTTCCCCGGAGTTCTCCCCGAGGTAGTGTGATGGGAACCGCCGCGCGACAGTTCGTTTCATTGTGTCTTGTAAAACTTATCGGGGTAATACAAAAAATCTTTAGCACAAATTTCATGGATGTTGTTTTTTTTTCAGGCGACCACCCCTAGCCCCTCCTGAACCAGGAGGGGGATAAGACCTCCAGTTGCCACTAACATCTACAGCACGGAAACAGCTTAGATCACCTTGGAGGGTATGAAGATAGATATTCCCCTCATCCGCCCCTTCGGGGCACCTTCTCCAACGGGGAGAAGGGATACTAATCAGCCCCTCTCCCACCGGGAGAGGGTGGCCGAAGGCCGGGTGAGGGGATAAGGCAGGGTGTTAGCACTAATGCAAATACCAAACCGGACAACGCTTATAAAAACAGTATGTTATGGTAATAAGACAAACTATTCACTATGTGTGGCTATTTTTGCTACAAATGCTGTCTAAAATTTGACTTCGAGCGGTGAGGACACCATGTTGGATGTAATCGGGATTCTGGGCAGGTACTTTGAGGGAGAGGCGCTGGCGACCGTGGTCACCCACGGACGTGTGGTGGCGGACCTTGCCCTGGCTGTCGGCCGTGAGGCCTCTCTGCCCGGCGAGGAGTGCACCTTTATAGGGGAAGCAGCGATACTGCACGATATAGGCGTATGCAGGGTTGCCGCACCGGAAATCGGGGCGTTGGGGCTCCATCCCTACATCATGCATGGCATCCTGGGGCGTGAGATACTCGAACGCGAAGGTCTGCCGCGACACGCCCTGGTGTGCGAACGCCACATCGGCGTCGGCCTGACGATCACCGATATCGTTGACCGGCAACTCCCGCTCCCTTGCCGGGATATGGCGCCCAGCACGACAGCAGAAGAAATCATCTGCTTTGCCGACCTGTTTTTTTCCAAGAAGCCGGGTCGGCTGGAGCAGAGAAGGTCAGTGGAACGGGTCCGCGAAAAACTTTCTTTTTTTGGGCGGGATAAAATTCAAATTTTTGACATATGGATGGTGCGATATGGAGCGGCTATCCGGGCGGACCTACTCTAAAGTCCCCCCTCCCGCTTGCGCGCCGAAGCGCTTTAGCGCGCAGGCCCGTCGAAGGGAGGGGGAGCTAACTGCAAATACCAAACCGGACAACGCTGAATTATGGTTGCATTTGATCCGGCTATGCAGTAAATTAACACTCTTTTTTGCAGGTACTCTCGCAGCTATTCCAGGTGGTTTCATTGCAACAGGATACCCCCACAATCGAACAGCTCCGCGCCGGCATCGACAGCATCGACAACCGGATCGTCGAGCTTCTGAACGAACGGTCGCGGGTGGTGGTCGAAGTCGGCAAGCTCAAGTCCGGCAGCAATATGGGATTTCATGTCCCCGGCCGTGAGCGCCAGATTTACGAACGCCTGCTCAGTCTCAATCCCGGCCCGTTCCCCAATGACGCCCTGCGCAGTATCTACCGCGAAATCATTTCTGCCAGTCTTGCCCTGGAATCGCCCATGAAAGTGGCCTTTCTGGGACCCAGGGCGACCTTCAGCCACTTGGCGACCATGCAGTTGTTCGGCCTGTCCGCGGAACTGGTGCCGCTCAAGTCGATCCCGTCGGTCTTCGAAGAGGTGGAGAAAGGCAAGGCGCTGTACGGCGTGGTGCCGGTGGAAAATTCCACCGAAGGGGTCGTTTCCCATACCCTCGACATGTTCGTGGATAGCAGTTTGAAGATAACCGCCGAGGTCCTTTTGGAAGTCCATCACGATCTGTTGTCCCGTACCGGGCGGCTTGAAGACATCAAGAAGGTTTACTCCCATCCCCAGCCCATCGCCCAGTGCCGCCAATGGCTTGAGGAAAATCTGCCCGGCGTGCCGTTGGTGGACGTGGCCTCCACCGCCGTGGCAGCCCAGATCGTCAGCGAAGACTATACAGCCGCCGCCATTGCCAGCGAGTTGGCCGGTTCGCTCTATGATCTTAAGGTGGTCAGGAGCAGGATAGAGGATCAGGTCAACAACTTTACCCGGTTCCTGGTGATCGCCCGCAAGGAAAGCGAGCGCTCGGGCAACGACAAGACCTCCATACTGTTTTCCGTCAAGGATGAACCGGGGATCCTGTGCCGTATGCTGGAGCCTTTCGCCAATCGCGGCATCAACCTCTCCAAGATCGAATCGCGGCCATACAAGAAAAAGGCCTGGGAATACATCTTTTTCCTCGACCTGTTCGGCCACGCCTCTGAACCGGAAGTGGCTGCGGCCCTGGATGAACTCAAACAGTGCTGTCAATTTCTCAAGGTCCTCGGGTCCTATCCGCGGTCAATGTAAGGATGTCCATGATCATTGAGCGTCTGGCCGTTATCGGCGTCGGCCTGATCGGCGGTTCTTTTGCACGGGCGTTGCGTGAAGCCGGCTCTGTCGGCGCCATCATCGGCATCGACTCCGACCGGGACAACCTGAACCAGGCACTTTCCCTGGGGATTGTCGATGAGGTCGCCCTCGATGCCGCTTTTGGCGTGCGGGATGTTCAGGCGGTATTCATCTCGGTTCCGGTCTGTTCCATTCCTGTGGTGGTCAGGGAGATCGTCCCCTTTCTCCCTAAAGGCTGCATTGTCAGCGACGGCGGCAGCGTCAAGTCCGCCATCGTGCAGGAGTGCGAGACGCTCATGCCGCCGGGATGTTATTTCATCGGCGGACATCCCATTGCCGGCACCGAGCACTCGGGAGCAACGGCGGCCTTTGCCGACCTCTTCACCGGCAAGCGCTGTATCCTGACCCCGACCCCGGCCACCGATGCCGGGGCGTACGATACCATGGCACGGCTCTGGCGGTCTGCCGGAGCCAATGTCTGTTCCATGGAGCCGGGGCGCCACGACCGTATCTTCGCTGAAATATCCCACCTGCCGCATGTCGTGGCGTACGCCTTGGTGCATGCCGTGGGAACGGCCGATGTGGAAGGGGAGAACGTACTTTCCTACACCGCCGGCGGTTTCAGGGATTTTACCCGCATCGCCTCTTCCGACCCGATCATGTGGCGCGACATCGCCCTGATGAACAGGGGAGCCCTTCTGGCAAGCATCGACGGATTTTCGGCGAGCCTGGCGGAGCTGCGGCAGCGCATTGACCTCTGCGACCCTGTGGCATTGGCCGAGTTTTTTACCATTGCCAAACAGTTCCGCGATGGAATTCTCTGATCGAGAAAGATCAATTATGACACCAACGGAGTCCTGCGTGAATTCCATCACCATACAACCTGCATCGTCTGTCAAGGGCGAGATCGTTGTCCCCGGCGACAAGTCGATCTCACATCGCTCCGTCATGTTGGGCGCCATCGCCAATGGCGTCACCACGGTCAGGGGTTTCCTGCGCGGTGAGGACAACATGGCGACCATGGATGCCTTCCGTGCCATGGGGGTGCGGATCGAGGACGACGGCGAAACCGTGGCCATATACGGCCAGGGGCTGCATGGCCTCAAGGAGCCGGCGGACATTATCGATTGCGGTAATTCCGGCACCAGCATCCGTCTTTTGACCGGTCTTTTGGCCGGCCAATCCTTCTTCTCGGTGCTAACCGGCGACCAGTATCTGCGCAAGCGCCCCATGAAGCGGGTGGTGGAGCCGCTTGCCCGCATGGGCGCCCGCATAATGGGGCGTGACAAGGGCACACTGGCGCCACTTGCCATCAGCGGCGGCGCCCTGAATGCCATCGGCTATGAATCGCCTGTTTCCAGCGCCCAGGTGAAATCCGCCATCATGCTGGCTGGCCTGTATGCCGACGGAGAGACCTCCGTCCGCGAGCCGGACCTTTCCCGCGACCATTCCGAGCGCATGTTCCGGCTGTTTGGCGCATCGCTGGATGTGTTCAAAAACGGGGTCAAGGTGCGCGGCGGCACGGAGCTTACCGGCCAGGAAATCAGCGTGCCGGGCGATATCTCCTCGGCAGCCTTCTTTATGGTCGCGGCCCTGATCACGGCCGGGTCCGAACTGCTCATCCGCAACGTAGGCGTCAATCCGACCCGTACGGGCATCATCGACATCCTCAGGTCCATGGGGGGGCGTATCGAGCTGCAAAACGAACGTGAAGTCTCCGGCGAGCCGGTGGCCGACATCCTGGTGCGCTCGTCGCAGTTGAAGGCCATCGATATCTCCGGCAGCGTCGTGCCGCGGGCCATTGACGAGTTTCCGGCCATATGCGTGGCAGCGGCCTGTGCACAAGGGCGGACCACGGTCAGAGACGCCCGCGAATTGCGGGTCAAGGAGACCGACCGGATCGCGGCCATGGCAACAAACCTGCGCATCCTCGGGGTGCCGGTGGAGGAATGCGCCGACGGCATGGACATCCTCGGGGCGGAGCGCCTCGACGGTGGCGCTGTGGAGAGCTTTGGAGATCATCGCATCGCCATGTCCCTGTCGGTTGCCTCCCTGGTGTCGCGCGGCGGCATCACCATCTGCGATGTGGATTGCGTGGCAACGTCGTTTCCCTCCTTTTTTCCGCTGCTGGAACAGGTTGCCGGCAGGTGATGCCAATGAACGCACGTCCCAATGGCCTGATTATCTCCATTGATGGCCCCTCCGGCGCCGGAAAGAGCACCATTGCCCGTTTGCTGGCCAAGAGGCTCGGCTACCTTCAGATCGACACCGGCGCCATGTACCGGGCGGTCGCCTTTCTGGTCAGCCAAAAAGGGATCGATCCTGGCGACGCTTTTGCAGTCGAACGGCTGTGCAACAGCGCGGATATACGCCTCGACAGTTCAAACTGCTCCCAGAGGGTGTTTGCCAACGGCCAGGATGTGACCGAGCTGATCCGTACTCCGGAGATGTCCCTGATGACCTCGCGCATTTCGGCCCTCAAGCCGGTGCGCGAATCGATGATGATGCTCCAGCGCCGTATGGGGCGGGATGGCGGCGTGGTCCTGGAGGGGCGGGACATCGGCACAGCCGTTTTTCCCGATGCCGAGCTCAAATTTTTTCTTTTCGCCTCCCCGGAGGAGCGCGGGAAGCGCCGTTTCTCGGAACTGGTCGGCACCGGGGAGCGGGTCACCCTGGAAGAGACCATTGAAGCGGTTTCCCGGAGGGATCGCCAGGATTCCCAACGCGATCTTGCCCCTCTCAGGCAGGCCGAGGACGCCATCCCCGTTGATTCCTCCCTGATCAGTATCGACGAGGTGGTGAAAAAAATGGAAGAGATTGCCAGGAAAAAAATCCACCAGGCCGGAATAACGACATGAAAGTGCTTCTCGCAAAACGCGCAGGTTTCTGCTTCGGCGTCAAACGAGCCACCCAGATGGCCTTTGAGGCGGCCGGCATAGATAAAAAAACCTATACCCTCGGACCGATCATCCACTCCCCGCAGGTCGTCAACAAGCTGGAGGAGATGGGGGTCAAGGTGCTCAAAAATCTGGACACCATGGATTGCGGCACCATCATCATCCGGTCCCATGGAGTTGCTTCCCACGAGATCGAGGAAGCGGTGCAAAAACAACTGGAGATCGTCGACGCCACCTGTCCTTTCGTCAAGAAGGCTCAGGAGCACGTCAAGAGCCTTTCCGAGACGGGTTATGGCGTAGTTGTGGTGGGCGACGCCGATCATCCCGAGGTTCAGGGGATTGTCTCCTATGGCGGCGATAAGGTGTTTGTCGTCGGTTCCGGCGAAGAGGTCAGCAATCTCCCCAAGATGAACAAGATCGGCGTTGTCGCCCAGACAACCCAGTCATTCGAAAACCTCAAAAATGTCGTGTCGGAATGCCTCCTGCGGGGCGGCGAGATCCGGGTCTTCAACACGATCTGTGACGCCACGGCAGTGCGCCAGGAGGAGGCCAAGGAGCTGGCGTGCCAGGTTGACTGCATGTTGGTGGTGGGCGGCTTCAACAGCGCCAACACGCGCCGTCTGGCCGAGGTCTGCGCCGAGATCCAGCCGCGCACCCATCATATAGAGACGGCCGCCGAGATCGTTCCCGGCTGGTTCGAAGGGGTGGAGCGGGTAGGGGTGACGGCCGGAGCTTCGACACCCAAATGGATTATCGACGAAGTGATGAACCGGATCGAATATATTAATAAAAGCAATTGAATTTTTTTGAACTCATTGCTATATTAACATGCTTACAAATCATACATTCAAAAAAACAGAAAGTTATAAAACGTCCAGGGGGTAAGTATTAATGGTTGATTTCAAAAAGCTCGACACTTCCGACACCAGTGAGCAAGACGACGAGATTGAACAGCAAAGCGATGAATTTGCCGAGCTCTACAAGGAGAGTCTTAAGGAAAGGCCTGAACGGGATAAAATCATAGAAGGCACGGTAGTCCGCATTGACCTGGAAACCGTGCTTGTGGATATCGGCCTTAAGTCGGAAGGTTTTGTGGCGGCCAACGAGTTCCGGGATGCCAATGGCGAGATTACGGTTCAGGTCGGTGAGCGCATTCGGGTGCTCATGACGCGCGAAGACGGGAAAAAAGGGTATATCCTCTCAAAAAGAAAGGCCGACTATCTGGCCGCCTGGGAAAAGATCGGCGGTTCGGGACAGGAGGGGGGCATCATCGAGGGGACCATTACTGCGCGGGTCAACGGCGGTTTCACGGTGGATATCGGCGTTCCCGCCTTCCTTCCCTCGTCACAGGTGGATATCAGGCCATCGTCCGATGCCGACAGCTATATCGGCCTCAAGACCAAGTTCAAGATCATCAAGCTCAACCAGAAACGTGACAACATCGTCCTCTCCCGCCGTGCCATCCTTGAGGAAGAACGCGCTTCAGTCCGTGATGTAACCCTCGCCAAGCTCGAAGAAGGGCAGATCGTGGAAGGCGTCGTCAAGAATGTCACCGATTACGGGGCGTTTGTTGATCTGGGCGGCGTGGATGGCCTGTTGCACGTCTCCGACCTCTCCTGGGGTAGGGTGGGCAAGCCGTCCGACATTCTCAAGCCGGGTCAGCAGGTTACCGCCAAGGTGCTCAAATTCGACCGCACCAAGGGGAAGATCTCCCTCGGCATCAAGCAGACCCTTTCCGATCCGTGGCTTGATGTGCCATCCAGGTATCCGTTGGAAAGCAGGATCAGGGGCCGGGTTGTCAGCCTGATGGAATACGGCGCCTTCGTGGAGTTGGAGCCGGGCGTCGAAGGGCTGATTCATGTCTCCGAGATGTCCTGGACCAAGCGTGTCCGTCGTGCCGCCGATATTCTCACCGTCGGCGACGAGGTCGAAGCGATCGTGCTGGGAGTTGACATGGACAACCGCAAGATATCCCTGGGGCTTAAGCAGGTGTCGGAAAACCCCTGGAAAACGATTGCCGAAAAGTACCCCGTTGGCACCAAGATCGAAGGGCAGATCAAGAACATGACCGATTTCGGCATGTTCATCGGCATAGAAGACGGCATCGACGGCCTTGTCCATGTCTCCGACATCTCGTGGACCAAGCGGGTCAAGCACCCCGGTGATGTCTATGAAAAGGCGCAGCTCGTCCAGGCCGTGGTGCTCAAGGTGGATGTTGACAACGAGCGTCTGTCACTCGGCATCAAACAGCTTGAGCCGGACCCCTGGAGCCTTGCGCCCGAGAAGTACCGGAACGGCGCCAAGGTGACCGGAAAGGTGACATCCCTGACCGATTTCGGCGTGTTTGTCGAGCTTGAAGAGGGGATCGAGGGTCTGATTCACGTCTCCGAGCTTTCCCGCGAAAAGGTGCCGTCAGCCAAGGATTTTGCCGCTGTCGGCGACACCCTTGAGGCGGTCGTGCTGAGCTGCGATTCGCGTGAACGGCGCATCTCGCTCTCCATCAAGGCGATGCACGCCGCAGCCGAGAAGGAGGAGTTTTCCCAGTATTTAAGTTCCCAGGGAGAGGCGACCTCCAACCTGGGCGAGCTTTTACAGCAGGAAATCAACAACAAAAACAATCAGTGAACCTACAAAAGCGGGAGATGATGCGATGACCAAAAGTGAACTGATCGAAAAAGTCGTCCAGACACATGGGATGTTGAATATGAAGGTATCTGAAGCCCTTGTGAACACGGTTTTCGACTCCATTGAGGAGGCCCTGAAGACCGGCGACAAGGTGGAAATTCGCGGGTTTGGCAGCTTTACGATTCGTGAGCGCTCGGGTCGTGAGGCCCGCAATCCCAAGAGCGGTGAAATCGTCCGCATCCCGGCGAAAAAAACGCCGTTCTTCAAGACCGGCAAGGAACTGAAGGAACGGGTAAACTGCTAGTGTCGCGTGCTGTTAGTCGTGGGAAGTGAACTAGCCGCGCGGGACACGAGGCAAGCTAGAGCGTTTTTTTAAAGGATGCGCCGTCGCCCGGATGGCGGAACTGGTAGACGCAAGAGACTTAAAATCTCTCGACTCTCGGGTCGTGCCGGTTCGATTCCGGCTCCGGGCACCAATAGTTAGTTTGATATAGTCTGATACGGTACAAAAGCCCTTGAGAAATCAGGGGTTTTTCTGTTGTCCGATTATGCGTAACGAAGTATTCAACCGGGAGCCAACCGCGGTAAATTCTCCCGCTTTCTCCTTGCCAGACAGCTCATTTTTACATATATTTAATGCGAGCGATTGATAAGGACCATGCCATGCCTTCAAAGATAAAACAGAAAAAGTATGTTGTAGGCGCCACCCCACCCAAAAAATTAAGCCCGGAGGCCAAGCAGATGCTGGCTTCCGCCAGGCTTTCAAGGAAGGCGCTTAAAAGGGCCGCCTCAGCGGTGAAATTACCGGTCGTTGACGGTGCTGAAGTTGGACTTTAAACTGGTCAACCCATCCAAAGGCTTTTTGCACCCCGCCCCCGTTCCACTCCATATACCTTCGAAGGTCTCCCCACAAAGGAGGCTTTTCTTTTTTTCCGGGAAGGTGCATCAGAAACTAAATTGGCGCCATTTATGGGGGCCTTTTGACAATTCCAGAAAATCCTCCATGAATCCTTGGCTCCGAAAAGGCAACCTAACTGATGACCAAAAAAGGAAGCTGTGGAGGAGAAGTTGGGATCCCAAACCTCTTTTCACATGGAAGGGCTTTCTCGTTGACATCAAAGATGAAATGGCGTAATAAACATGCGTAATATTGCAGTGTTATGTGGAGGGTGATGATGGAATGTAATCGCCAGGGGAAAAACTTAAGTAACGAAAGCCGCCCTTGACAGCATAGTGTTGAAGGCGGCTTTTGAGTTTGTGCATGAGTTGACGCGAGATCAACTACGAAATGAATCCGTTTTTTTGCAACAACAGATAATGTGAGCAGATAAAGGGAGGCGTTGTGGCACAGTGGGCAGACAGATTCAAAAATCATCCGATCTGGAGTCATCTCCAAAACCTTGGACCCGCAATCGATGACGCTCTGAAACGAGAAGGCATAGAGCCACAGTCAACAGAAGGCGTTGCAAGGTTGAAGTCCGTTCTTGCGTTTACAGGGCAACGACTTGCAGGTGCCGACCCTTTCTTACTCCACTTCGGGACACTTGACAACCTTGGCAATCAGTTTCAAACGATCATACAGGAAGTCCAGAACTTCACGGCGAACGGCAACACCGGCCACATTACTACCGCCAATACGAATGCTGACACCGCCCTCAACACACTCGCCCAGTTAAATGTTCTGTTGACAACAGAGGATTTTATCTCAGCCAAGGAAGCAGCGGAGACATATCGCATAGGTTTAGATAATGTCCTATCCGAACTCAGGACTTCTTCCGGGCAAGTGCAAAAGGATTTGGACGCGCTCAAAGCTCATACCGGCGAGCTAACAACAGAAATCAATAACGAGAAGGCAAGACTTGGTACTGTTGCAACGGAATTTCAGACGAAATTTGTGGCAGACCAAGAATCAAGAAGCAAGGAATCCGCAGCCTCACAAAAAGTCCTGCAAGATCAACACACCGCTCTCCTCACAGAATTCAAGCAAGTTTCTACCGACATACAGGCAAAGTTTCTAGCTGACCAAGAATCCAGATCCACGGAATTCACGAAAAACCAAAAAGAACAACAAGGGCAATTATCCGCCCTCGTCTCGGAATTCAAGGATAAACTGAGCACTCAGAATTCCGAATTTACCAAGCAGGGAACGGAGATAGCACTCGAACATAAAAAGGAACTGGAAGCCCTCAAGAAAGAATTCGTAGAGGCAGCAAGCAAGCTCCGTGACGAACTCTCAGAGCGAAAAGAAGAAGTTGAGAAACTTGTAGGTGTGATAGGGAATCTCGGTGTGACGTCGGGTTATCTCAAAACTGCAAATGAGGCAAAAACAACCTTAAGGGTATGGCAGGGGATAACAGTAGTCGCGCTGGTCGGTTTAATTGTCATCGCAATTGTGGCTTTCTTGCCGGCTATAGGAGGTACTTTTTCTTGGGGCAGTTTCGCGGGACGTGTTTTTATCTCCCTTACTTTTGGTGTCTTAGCGGCATACGCCGCCAGTCAGGCAGATAAGTATCAAAAGGTTGAAAGGCAAAACCGACGTCTGGCCTTGGAGTTAGAGGCAATAGGTCCTTTCATTGCGCCGCTTCCCACGGAAAAGCAGGAAGATTTCCGAATGAGAATTGGTGAAAAATCTTTTGGCCACGGTGATGGAGACCACGGGGGAATAGAAACGAAGAGCCCTGCAACTCTCGTTGATGTTTTGTTACAGGCAAAAGAATCTAAGGAATTCCGAGAGTTAATAACCGAAATAATTAAGGCTGTGAAATGATACAGGGTTATTGGTTGAGTTAACTAAATGTCTGGTTGTCAGACCTACACATTCCACTTTGTAAAGAGTGTAGGTCTGACACTCTCATGCTTTTTTTTTGAACTTAAATGAACTTATGGCACACCGAGGAGAATGATAACTAATTGATATATTTGTTATATATTGTTTAAGCTTATCTTACTACGTGGATTGATTGGGCTTTCGAATCCCGCCTCCTACCCGATTATGTGTAATTCCAGACATTGGAAGAAATAACCAACATTTTCAACCGATACCACTACCTGAATTCAATATCAATTGACTTTGCAAATCAGTTATTATATAAAATTTGTGCAACTCAGCCTTAATTAAATATGATATTCGAATCGTTGCTAATTCTCAATAATCCCATCGTCTAGTGGTTAGGACACTGGCCTCTCACGCCGGTAACAGGGGTTCGAGCCCCCTTGGGATTACCAGTACTACCCAAACTCACATCAGGGAACATCTGCGGGGTCAGGTTCAACTTTTAAACAATATTGACAAGTTAGAGGAAATATCTGGGTGTCAGACCTACACATTCCACTTTGTAAAGAGTGTAGGTCTGACACTCTCATGCTTTTCTTATCTAAGAATGCAATGAATTAAGAGCATTGCATTAATATTCCACTACATCCAACTCATTATTTCCAAGATCATCAACGACGGTATGGAAATCCTGTTCAAACCATTTCTTGAACATAGCTAAAGTTCTTTTCTGAGGCCACATGTCTTCATCAGTGCACCAATCGTTCAACTGTTCCTCAAAAATGATTGGGTATAGCTTCTTTACGATCCGGTCCCTCTGGCGATCATCATCATATTCTGGTATAAGATAAGCAGTACTGTCATCATTGATATCTTTGATAGTTGTCTCTTCAGAATCTGGTAGATTTGACAACCACGCCCTAAATGGTTCCTTCGCCCTAACAATCAATACTGCCCTGTTGACCATATTGGGGAGTCTATTCAGTTGGGGTGCCTTTACAGCAACAAATGAACTATCATCACTATCATGCATATATATCCTGCCAGTAAGGGTGTCATCTGAGCAGATAAACTCTCCATGTCCACTTGCGGGATCACATTCATCATTTCCTTCCCAAGAGAAATAGTATTTATCTTTAACCTTCTTGATAACCATATCACCATCAACACAGATGAAATGAAGGTTTCCTCGTTTCCCTTGGATTTCAATATGACCAGTCTCAACCATATCAATTGAGTCTTTATCCCATAGACCCATCTCAACAATTTCGTATATTCCATCAATGCTCATATTTAACCACTCACTGTAGTCGCTGGAAACAGCATTAAATATTGATTAATTTAAAAAAAGTTTGGTTATAACGCTCTCGCTTTTCCAGTCAATAACAATCATCATTCAAAGGGCATCTCTTCTCTCCACAATTGATAACACCCTCCGTTCTATTTGACCTTTTTATCAACGTTGGCATTCCATATCGGATTCTTTCTATCGTCAGGATGCAGCTTTGCTAGCTCTTCAGGATCTACATGCCAGAATGACTCGTCTATGGCGCTTTCTGCGTATGTCTTTTTCTGTTCATGGGCAAACGGACACCACCAATTCTCAACTATTTTCACCAAATAGGTAGCATAACTAAAGAGTGCTACACTCAAAGGGCAATAAAGTTTACAATTGAAAACCCAGAAGGCTCTGTAATGCGACAAAAAATACCAGGGTATATTGATTGTTGGCTGCTCATTATTCCGATATCTATGAGATATCCATGAAGGGACAAATTCCCAATATGATTTGATCTCCATTCCACCTACATAACTTAGATGTGTTTTGATCAGCAAGACACCTATTATCAAAAATGGCACTGACGTTATTAGCGGTAGGTAGATGAGTGGGACTCCAAGCATTATTTTCCAGAATGGTTGCTTCACATAATTGCATCCAATTTGTACCCTATCCATTATTGTGCCCCTTTCACTGCTTTACCCAATCACGTCCAAAAACTTAAAAGGGGTTAACCATTAGTATCAGTAACTTGTTATAAACACAATTTTAAATTAGATTCACCAACATTAAACAAATTAATCGAATGGTATTTCTTCGCTCCACAATTGGGTATATGCCTTCTCTTGGGCATCAGGTATGGAGTACCCTTGCTTTCGGAGATCGTGGACCAGGAACCCAAATCTCTTCTTCTGCTCTGGTAATAGATCGTTGTAACCTGGTTTTTCTGGCGTACAACATAAGAGACGAGCGGCGTTGATACGGATCGGTTTAAACTTGCGATGCAAACAGGTGTCCCGGCAGGCGATGATGATTTTGTTGCAAAAATTGCCAACCTTACTGGACGTGATCTGAGCAAAGGAAAACCCGGACGTCCGAGAAAACAGTAAATTGCATTATGTCCCCCGATTATTCAATAAAGCCCCGGCGAGGCGGTGAGCAGGCGTGAAAGGAAGCGGAACCAGTTACCTCCCATGATGCCCTCTATGGCCTGATCCGGATAGCCTGCATGGGCCAGCATCTTAGCAAGTCCAGGAAACCTGGTATGGTCCTCAAACCTGTCGCACACGGAATCGAATCCACCGAAGTCCGAGCCGATGCCCACCCCGTCCGGCCCATGGCGTTGGGCCAGCCAATCGATCTGGCGGAATACGCTGTTAATGTCGGCCTGCCG
>PLYK01000030.1 GCA_003151775.1 Geobacter sp.
GTGCAGCATCTCTATGTTCGGAATACGGAGCGTCTTCTGCGAATACGATAGCGGCAAAGGAGACTGCGACGAGTGCAGCGACTACTGTGGACAGGATCTTTTTCATGGGTGGACTCCTCTTGATATTGTTGGACGTACATATGGATATAGCATAACTGATGCCGAAGTCAAATGTCTCTTAACGGTCTATAAGGCAACTGCACGACCCAATGGGAAAATGTAATAACCATCTAAACAGGCGCCAAGAAAATACGACAATGATTCACATACGAAAAGCTACTGAGTATGAAGGGAACATAATCATTTATAAAATCAGCAAGATCATAATTTTTAGGCTAGTTCATGGTTGAGGTGAATTCATAACATGGCGTTTCTCCCAAGTTTTTAAGAATATGTTGTCGTAATTTTCTAGAAGTTTAACCACCAGTTTTTATGTAACTTTATCGTAGATCATAATTATACAATTTAATCATAAGCTATTTACCCAGCAGGATTCGGTGCATGAAAATTCGGTTGCAAAAAAACTGCCTGATCTGTCACTTTATAGGTGCCTGTGGCGGCCAGCCATGTGAGCGGTCACTAAATAGCTACTGCCGCCTCCACCATATCAGCTGCCAGGGTCGTGCTATGTAACGGGCCGGGAACGTGAAAATATGCACCAGTCTGGTGAAAGGGAATAGGAGGATGATAACGAAGGCATTGATCATGTGGATCCTAACTGCCAGCGGCAAGGTGAGAACGGGTGCGGCATCGGGATGGAAGAACGTAAGGGAGCGAAGCCACGGAACAGCGGTGTGGAGGTACCAGAGGGAGCCCCAGCGAAAGGTTAAGGCGATGTATGCGCCCAAAGACACCTGCAGGAGAAGGAACAGGAGAAGGAGCCAGTCCATGACTGACGTGACTGACCGGACTCTTGCGTTAACCAGCCGACGTACGAACAAAATGACAATGCCGATTAATGCCAGTAGACCAAGCGCCATTCCAACTAGCTCCAATGCCGTGAGCCGGTCTCGCCCGCCGAGGAGGACGCCCCACCAATTGGGAAAGATAATTGCCAGGAGGTGGGCAAGCAGGACCGGAACTATGCCGTAATGCCAGGGAACTATTCCCCAGAACAGGAGCCGATGCTCCAGTAATTGTGAGGAAAGGCTGGAAAAGGAGAAACGGTCATTGAAATAACGGTAGATTCCGCCGAAGATCGCCAAAGATATTGCCACATAAGGAAGCACAATAAAGAGAAGCACATCTGCCATGGTTAACCTTCCTCTGATTCAGAAATCTTGCTCCCGGGGTATTCTCCCAGTAGCATAAAAAGGGCCTGGAGGGCATCTCGATACGGGTTCGTTGATTCGGTAAGTCCTGCAACCATTTTTTCTAAGGCAGGAACAAGGCAGTCCGTAATGAGTTCCCGCTCTACTTCCCCCGTCTCCCGGCAGGCAAGAAAACGGAGTATGACGCAGAGGTGGTCCGGCAGATCATCTCCGGCGGTAAACCCGCTGGTCCGGTAGTACTCTCTTAATTGGGCCATGAACATACCGCGGCGGTATTCCTCGCCGAAGATCTGATACCCAATGTATGGGGAGCAAAGCGGCTGCAGGTCGAAAGTACCGGAATAGAGTTCTTCCACCCTCTCCTGTGGTGTATTTGTAATGAAGTCCCGGAATTGGTGCAAGACCTGAGCAGTTTCACCATGGACAGCTGTTGCGAGGGGGAGAAGTTCCTCGATTTTCTCGACGAGAATCGGCGCCGGGTAATCGAGAATATCGGCAAAAAGAAGGCAGATTTTCATTGGCGATCTTCCTTATACGAATTTCAGACAATTACCAACCGCGCTTTGGTGGGCGGCTGAGGCCAAATCCAGCCGATTCTTTCCGCTCAAACGGGTCGGTCGTGGCCTCGATAGCCATTTCTCGCATGAACGGGGGAATAACATGACGCTCCGCGAAGGTGGCGAGCGAGGTCATCCTGTAGATTGCCTCTGCCTCTTGGGAAGTGGATCCAGATTCATTCAGGATCCGTTGTACCACTTCCTCCGGGATATCCCCTACCGTCTCACGACGTCGAAGAAGTCGAACGGCGAGGAGTTTCCGGTACACAGCACGGACAGGCTCTTCGTTGCCGGCGGCGAAGAGTGCAGCGAAGTAGCGGAGGGGGAGGCGTCCCGTTGCCTGATCGACAAAAAGGTCGCTGCCCAATTCGTATTTTCCCTCCTCCATCGTGGCGGCGACAGGCAGGAGCGGTGGAACGTAATAGAGCATCGGTATGGTGCGTGCCTCGGGATGGAGCGGCAGAGCCAGCCGCCATTCCTTGACGAACCGGTAAACCGGCGATTTGCGTGCCGCCTCGATGATTGACTCGTGGATACCGTCATCTTGAGCTTTTTGGCAAATCTGCGGATCGCTGGGATCGAGGATCAGCCCTCGCTGGGCCTCCACCAGTTCATGGTCAGGGACGGATGCGCATTGTTCGATTCCATCCGCGTCGTAAAGCAGGGTACCCAGGTAGCGAATCCGGCCAACGCAGGAGTGGAAACAGGCGGGTGCCTGACACGTCTCCTGTCGGGGATAGCAGAGAATGCACTTCTCCGATTTCCCGGTCTTCCAGTTGAAATAGACCTTTTTGTAAGGGCAACCGGAAACGCACATCCGCCATGCCCGGCATTTCTCCTGGCTCACAAGGACAATCCCGTCCTCCCCACGCTTGTAGATGGCGCCAGTTGGACAGGCAGCAACGCAGCCGGGGTTGAGGCAATGGTTGCAGATACGTGGGAGATGGAAAAAGACCAGTCGTTCGAGAAGAAAGAGCTGTTGCCGTTCCTCGTCGGTAAGCACGGCAAGATTGAAGTCGCCGGCGGCGTAAATCCTCGAGCCTCCAAGGTCGTCGTCCCAGTTAGGTCCTGCCTCGATCGACATTTCTTTACCGGTGATCATGGAGATTGGCCGCGCGACTGGTTGGTCATCCCCAGCAGGAGCGTTTGTCAGTTCGCTGTAGCGATAGCTCCACGGCTCGTAGTAGTCATCAAGGGAGGGAAGAGACGGATTGTAAAAAATATTCGCCAGCCCTTCTCCCCGGCTATGGAGCCGCAAGCCGACCGATTTATCCCGTCTCTCCCAACCACCCTGGTACTTACCCTGGTCCTCCCAAAGGGTGGGGTAGCCGGTCCCCGGCTTTGTTTCCACATTATTCCACCACATGTACTCGGTGCCATGCCGGTCGGTCCAGATATTCTTGCAGGCAATGCTGCAGGTATGACAGCCGATGCACTTGTCGAGGTGAAAGACCATGGCGGTCTGCGCCCGGATTTTCATTGTTTTACTCCTCAGTAGCTGGGTTCACTTGCCAGTTTGTGGATGTACACATAGGTGTCGCGGTCACACCCGGTTGGCCCCCAGGCATTGAACGCGTAGCAGAGTTGGGCGTAACCGCCGGTCATGAGAAGCGGCTTCAGCCGGGTGCGGGTCAGACTGTTGTCGCCGCCGGCCCGATGGTTGCTTCGTAGCGGGGATTTGGGCACGGCGATGGTCCGCTCCGGGGCGTGGTAGTAAATACCTATGCCGCACGGTATTCTCGCACTCACCGCAGCCCGAGTCACCACCACCCCGTTGTCGTTGAAAACCTCCACCCAGTCGTTATCCGCCACTCCGATCCCGGCGGCATCATGGTCATTCAGCCAGAACGGTTCTATTCCACGGGAGAGGGTGAGCATCCGGAGATTGTCGGAGTAGGTGGTATGAATATGCCACTTGCCGTGGGGGGTGAGGCAGTTGAGGATGAGCCCGTTGCCAACTGTGCGGCTCTTGTCGAGAGCCCCGAACTCAGCGGGGCTGATCTTTGTCTTGAAGGCGGGGAGCTCTTCGCCGAAGGCCAGGTACCACGGATGATCCAGATAGAAATGCTGGCGGCCGGTGAGGGTACGCCACGGGATGAGCCGCTCCACATTCTGGCAGAAGGCTGCGTACGGCCGCCCGTTGTTTGTTATCCCCGACCAGAAGGGAGAGGTGAGTACCCGTCGCGGTTGCGCCACCAGATCGGCAAAAGAGTGGCGGATCGCACGATTGCCGGCGGCAAGATCGGCGAGGGGGAGTCCGACACGCCGTTCCAGGGCTTGAAAGGTGCGCCAGGCAGCTTCACCGTTGGTCTCCGGGGCAAAGTGGAGGATGGCATTGGCAGCATCGATCACGTTATCCAGGGAGGGAAACGTCTCCCCACGCCATTCCCGTACCGGGGCGCTTTCCCGGAGTTCATCATATAAATCAGCGACCGGCCAGCTGATCCCCTTCTCTCGCATCCCCTTCCGCATCTGCGTTCCAAGGGAGATGAATCGTTCGTAGATGTTCGCATAGTCACGTTCCACCACCGAAAACTGCGGCATGGTCCGGCCGGGAACCGCCGCACATTCACCCCGATACCAAGCATGTACCTCGCTTTGAGAAATCTCAGCCGGAGTATCATGACAAAGGGGCGCAGCCATAACTTCCCGGAACGTCGTAGGGAAATGGGTCCGGGCGAGTTCCTCGGTTTTTGCCGCCAGCGACTTGAAGATATCCCAGTCGCTCCGCGATTCCCAGCAGGGGGGGACCGCCGCCGACAGGGGATGAATGAAGGAATGGAGGTCGGTACTGTTCAAGTCGTCCTTCTCGTACCAGGTGGCCGCAGGGAGAATCAGGTCGGAGTACAGAGCCGAGGTGTCCATGCGAAAGTTAATGTCCACCACCAAGTCGAGCTTCCCCACGGGGGCCGGATCACGCCGTTCTACACCCTCAGGCATGTTGCCAGCCTCGTCGGCAATCGAACTATGGTGGGTGCCAAGATAGTGCTTGAGAAAATACTCGTGACCCTTTGCGCTGGAGAGGAGCGCGTTACCTCGCCAGATCATCCAGACACGCGGCCAGTTGACGGGAGCATCCGGATCCTCGACGGCAAAGCGGAGCCGTTTTTCCTCCAGCTCCTTTGTTACCCAAACGATGATCTCCTCGTCGCTCTTCGCCCCTGCCTCTTCCGCCCCGCGCACCAGGTCAGCGGGGCTGCGGTCGAATTGGGGGTAGAAGGGGAGCCACCCCATCCGTACCGCTGCGGCCTGGAGTTCCATTGGATGTCTCCCTGCCGGCCCCTCCTCCCCGGTGGCAACTCCCTCCGTGACTCCCTGATCGTAGCGCCACTGGTCGGAGTGGACATAGTGGAACGAGGGGGTGTTCTGCAGTCGGGGCTCGACACCCCAGTCATGAGCAAAGGCAAGCGTTGCCCATGACGCCTCGGGTTGGACCTTTTCCTGGCCGGTGTAGTGATTGAGCCCACCGCCGTTAACCCCGACGCAACCGCAGAGAATGAGGGCCATGATCCCCGTGCGATAGGTGAGATTGCTGTGGTACCAGTGGTTGGTCCCGGAGCCGACGATGATAGTGCATTTACCGCCGGTCCGAGCAGCGGTCTCTCCCCACTCCCTGGCGAAGCGGATCACCGTTTCCCCCCCCACTCCGGTATAACGTTCCTGCCATGCCGGGGTGTATGGCGCATCCGCATCGTCGTAGCCTATCGGGTAGTCACCGGCAAGGCCGCGGCCAACGCCGCAGCGGGCCATGAGAAGGTCGAAAACCGTCGTTGCTGGTACTCTTCCTCGTTCCGTCTCCAGGTATCTGACCGGTACCCCCCGTTTTACCGTTTTCCCGCCGTCGTAATCGGCGAAGCCGACCTGAAGAATGTCGTTACTGCACTCCAGGAGGGTGAGGAGCGGGGCAATCTCCGTATCGTCCAGGCCGTCCTTCATCTCCAGGTTCCACTCACCTTCCTGGTCCTGCCAGCGGAAACCGACACTCCCTCGTGGCATGCGCGGTTCATCGCTCTGCTCGTCGAAGACGACAAACTTCCACTCCCCCTTCTCCACGTTGTGGTAGCGAGAAAGGCTGGCGGCGCGCACGAAGCGACCGGGAACGTAACCGTCCTCCCTCTTTTCCAGCTCCACCAGGAAAGGAGCATCTGCATAGCGTTTCAGGTAACCGGTGAAATAGGGGACCTGCCGGTTGGCGTAAAATTCCTGGAGGATCACGTGATCAACCGCCAGCCAGAACGCTCCATCGTGCCCGGCGGTGACCGGCAGCCACCAGTCGGCGAACTTGGCCACCTGGCTGAAATCGGGAGAAAGCACCACCAAACGGCTCCCGTTGCCGCGGGCCTCTGCGACAAAGTGGACATCCGGGGTACGGGTCATATTAAGGTTCGACCCCATCACCACGATAAGTTTACTATTGTACCAGTCAGCGCTTTCAGCTACGTCGGTCTTCTCTCCCCAGGTCTCGGGGGACGCCGGGGGAAGATCGGCATACCAGTCGTAGAAACTGAGGATCACTCCGCCGAGCAGGGAGAGGTAACGGCTGCCGGCGGCATAACTGCACATGGACATTGCCGGGATCGGCGAAAAGCCGACCACCCGGTCCGAACCATATCGTTTGATGGTGGAGAGGTTGGCTGCGGCAACTATCTCCAGCGCCTCTTCCCAGTCGATGCGGCGGAACCCGCCTTTTCCCCGCGCCTCCTGGTAACTGCGACGCCCTTTTTCGTCCGCAACGACCGTCTCCCAGGCAGCAAGAGGGTCGGCGTGCTCACGCCGGGCACTACGCCAGAGATCAAGGAGCGCCCCACGGATGTACGGGTATTTGATGCGGAGCGGGCTGTAAATGTACCATGAAAAAGATATCCCCCGCTGGCAACCGCGCGGCTCATACTGGGGAAGGTTTGCATCAAGGAGCGGGTAGTCGGTCGCCTGCATTTCCCAGACGATGATCCCCTCCTTCACATACACCATCCAGGAGCAGCCGCCGGTGCAGTTGACCCCGTGGGTACTGCGCACTACCCGGTCATACTGCCAGCGGTTGCGATAGAGTTCCTCCCAGAGCCGCGCCTTCGGCTTAACAAGGTCCCTGACCCAGCTCATCCCTGGTAACCTTCCGTCTTAGTCATTTCTGTCACAAACGTCCGGCGGACGCTCCGTAAGCGTTTTCGCCAGACCACCCCTGCCAGCAGGAGGAGCAGCACGCATCCAGCTATCGCTATCGCGCATATTCGCGGCGTGGTGTTAACCGCCGGCCTCCCTGCTGCAATCCGGAACAGGGCGGCAAGGTCTTCCCGTTCCGCCTGCGTAAGGGGGCGTGACTGGTAGAGCGGCCGCATGGTGGGGAACGGCAGGGTGGCGAGGATCGACGCGAGCCCGGCCTCCCCGAGACGGCCATGGATCCCTGTCAGATCCGGGCCGAGCGAGCCGCTGCCCAGAGGGGCGACCGCGCTGACCGTATGACAGGACATGCAGGGCGCCCCACCCCGCTGGAAAGAAATAGCGCCGGTGAAAAACGCGGTGCCGCGTTGAGGATCGCCCGCAGCGGCTATTGTCGCTGCAACGGGAGGCTCGCTTTTTTTCCGAGGCCCAGTTTCCGCCAGGTAGACGATAAGCTCGTCTACCTGGGTTTGGTTCAACCCCAGGTTGGGCATTGCCACGCCGCCGTACTCCTTGAGCAGTTGTTTGGCGATCGGATCGCCGCTGGCAAGCACCCGGTCCGGGGTGGAGATGAACCTTGTGAGCCAGGCGTGGTCACGAACGGCCGTCACCCCTTTAAGGTCCGGCCCCACCAATCTGCCTCCGCCGATGGTGTGACAGGGAGAGCACTTCGCCTGAAAGATGCCTTTTCCTTCAGCGGTTGGAGCGTCTTCTCCGCATGCCTGTTGGGGCAGGAAAATCGGGGAAAAAACCACAACCGTCAACGCGATAACGAGAACAAGAATGAGCGTAGAGCTTTTCATGGCACATCCTTTAAATGAGGAACAGGCTCGTGCACCAAACGGGAGCTTTCTCCCTCGGACGGTGCAGGATAAGATATCTGCGTTCCATGGACCTTGGCCATTGAGGTTATAACGTGGGGCTTAGCACTCTTCGGGGTGTATATATCCACGACATCGATACCGCGGACAAACAGGGCATCTCCGATGAGGGAACGGTGGCAGCGCCAGGGGACCGCTTCGGCGCACATGATGGCGGTAGTCTTCTCGCTGGCCAGTTCAATGAACTTCATAACGGCTGCGGCGAACTCCGGTGTCTGCATATAGTCGGCAAAGCCGCGGAAGGAAGCGTTGTTCCAGCCGGTGTTGAGTGAATCTGCGAGAGTGTGGCGCAATCCTCCCAGCTCTTTCATGTGCCGATAACCGATACGGCGGTTACGCAGTGACTTCCCCAGCGTGTCGCGGTTGAACTGGGGATTGTGCCGGGAACGGGGAATGGTCCGTACATCCACCAGCCGTTCGATGCCGTACGCCCGCAGCAGCCCGACAAATTCATCGAGGCTATGAGTCGAGTGCCCCACGGTGTAAACTGTTACTTGAGTATGCATTGCTTGCGTAACCGAGTTCATGAATTTTTCACTTCGCTGGACCGTATTTCACAGGTCTGGGGGCATGATTCTGCGAACGGCAAACATCATGGTAACTGCTAGTATGATGAAGATTGCGTCCCGGAATGTTGTCAAAAGTCCAAGCGAAATAAGCAAGGTGGTTGCGCAGGTTGGAGGATGTCCACCGATCACCCTTCGCCCGGTAGCTTCACCCTGTCCGTTGATGACAAGTGAATACGCGGTTGGGCCGAGGCTCGGAAAGATAAACGACCGCCCGGTCAGCCAGGCGATCAAAGCCGGCAGGCCCAGAAGAAGGCCGACCAGCATACTAAAGCGTATTATCCTGGGCACGGACGCACTCCCGCATCTATGTTACGAGGCTCTCTTCCCCCCGGAAAGGGGCCTAGAGCGAACAGCTAAAGGGCCTCACAGCAATGATACTGCGAGGCAATGCTCTCATTGCTCAACTCCTAGAGGTTGCCCCCACCATATTCCTTCAGCGGTGCATTCCTATCCTATTTTACGATCATTACCGAACACGGGGCGTGGCTGGCAACCTGCAGGGAGACCGAGCCTAAAAGCCATTTGGGAACCTTTGATTTCCCGCGTTGCCCCATGATGATCAAGTTGATCTTGTTTTTCGCCGCGTATTCAATGATGTCATCCGCCGGATGCCCGGTTACAATCTCTGCGGCAATATTCAGCCCCTGAGACTTCGCCTTTTCCTGCAGCCCTATCAACAGCCTCTCGTATTGCGCCTTGGCGGCGTTGACGATCGACTCGATATCCACTGGCACGTCAATCTGCTCCATCAAATGGACCACTGACAATACAGTGATCTCCCGGGTCATTCCCTGGCAGTCCTTTGACATCTCCAAGGCAAAATCAAATGCCTTTTCCGCCTGAGGTGAACCGTCAAATGCAACTAAAATCCTCTTAGAATCAAACATGGTTTTCTCCTTTCCTTAAATGAATTTTTACCCGCTTTATAGATCACATCGCTTCGTTATCCAATGTGAAGAGAAGTGACTTATGATTACTTAAATCCTACATCACAGGAGCTTCGTGTCAAGCAAACGCACGCGAGAGACCGTGAACCAGCTGTCGAGCGAGGTCGAGCGAGAAAAAAGTGAGTTCATTTACAAATCTTTAAGCAAGAACAAAACATGAGAATATACTTTTTCCAGAGGCGGGTAAGCTGTCATCTGTATTTATGACAGCAGTATTTTATAATCAGGGGGTACGACAACGATTCCTTTTTTTATCTTGCCTGGCTAGTTGCAACATTGGCGACACGCCTGAGAATACGGTTTTCAGCCCTCATTCCATTATTACCATCAGTCTAAACCTGCACAAACAGATCCTTGCCGTCCCCGCAAATGGGGCAAACCCACTCGTCGGGGAGTTCCTCAAAGTGGGTTCCAGGCTCGATACCGTTTCCAATGTCCCCTTCTGCAGGGTCATAGACATAGTCACAGACGGTGCATCTCCATTTTTGCATGGCACTTTCTCCTTTTATGGTTATTCCTGCCAGTGGATACAAGAAACAGGACAGATATCGATAGCCTCCTGCTGGATAGTGTCTTCGGGCGACCCCGTTGGATCATAGGCTTCCGCCTTGCCGTTGTCTGCAAAACGGAATACATCCGGTACATTGGCAATACATAGTCCACAACTGATGCATTCATTCTGATCAACCCATACTATTTTTCCCATTATCTCTTCCTCCTTTGGTATTTATGTGGTTGTACCCACAGAACTATCACTCACAATTCCTTGATAGCTCTGTTCGCGGCAACGAGGAGCGGATCCCAGACCGGCGAATAGAGTGGTGAATAACTCAAATCGAGCTCGGCCAGCTCGAACACCGTCATCTGTTTGTAGATTGCCGTTGCAAGGATATCGAGCCGTTTTGCCACGACGTCCTGCCCGATCACGCCGCGTACGATTTACATCGGTCTGGGTATTAGCCTTCCTGAACTTTGTCAGCCAGAGTAGCCGCCAACTTTTCAAACCGGCGATGGACTTCCAGACCGATTTCTTTTTCCACCACTTCGAATTTCTCCATCAATTCCAGTTGTTCCGCTTTGTTCAGGATCTTGTCGGTCATGGGAAAGAGAAGATAGTCTTCCTTCCAGATATGGTTAGGGTAGAGGTTCACCAATCCACGCATGCTAGCGCACAAGGGTCCATTTTCTTTCGAATTTCCCTTTTCATACGCTTCGACGGCTCCAGCCAACTCAGCAACGAGCTTCCTGCCATTTTGATGTTCATGAATGAGAATCCCCAGGGGACAGCCGCTCACCGGCACCCCTTTCGCTTCTAGAAGCGGGAAGAGGAAGTTCTCTTCTTTGCCGTGATGGCATTTGTCGGCAAAAACTTGAAGGAACTCCACTAAATTCCGAAGGGTATCAGCCTCCGGTGCCATCCCCTTATCCATATTATCTGCCAGGGCGGCCATGACGCCGACAACCGTCTGAATGATATGATGCTCTTCTTCAAGTGTTTGCGTTGCTCTTTTCCCCATTGGTTTGCCTCCGGTGTTAGTTGATCTCTGCGCAATTAACGCCCTGTCCAGTTGCGACTTTCTTTACGCAGCAACAGAAGGTGTTTCCCCTCAATGGCAAACTTGACAAGACTTTTCAAAATTGTCGATAGCGTCAGCACTATGCAGGTCCGGGCTTCACATGTTGGTACATACTATTGTTAGTCAACCGGATTACCTTTTGTTTCAACATCGAAAATCGTAATGAGCGTTTCCGGGGTGTAGGCGCAAACTTGATTTTTTATACCGGTTTTCCCATGGTACTCCCATTTAACATTGTCGCCGGTAGCATCATGTATCAATTTCACACGTTCCCCAGCAATCCTCTTTAACTCATTCCACATGTCATCCATGGTCAGCAAGTCAATGCCTCCCAAGTCCTTGTTACTGCCAGCATTCACCTTGAACCTCTCAATCAGGTCGAAATCGACGAAATCATTCTCTTTTCGCCATAACTTTACAAAATGATGGTTTTCATTGCGTCGCTCTTCAATTATTTTCAACATTTCATGTTCTTTCACAACATACCTCCTATTTCAGTTATAACCCGGATCTGCCGGGGACCGCTCAATCCTGGTGAGTTCGAACACGTACACCGTTACCACATCATTCTGTTCACTTGGGGAGATATCCCATTAATTCCTTGAGCCTGTTCAGCGCCATTCCTATCTCGCCAAGGTTTGCTTCCATCTGCTTCAAATCATTCGTATCCAATTGAGGTGCAAACTCTTGAATAATTGCTATTTGCTCTGATAACACCTCGTTTATTCTACACTTGTTTTCTCCCAAAAGTTCTTTTGCCATGACTGTTCTCCTTATTGCGTCAATCAATATCAGCACTTGTACTACCCGGAGATTACTTCATAGAACGCGGGGGTAGGCTTCCCGTCAAAAAGCGGTACTACCTGTGCGCCGGCAAGATCGTGAACAGGACTGCTGTGCATGTCCTGGAACTCGGCCTGAGTTTCAAATTCAACGATTGCCGCATATGTTCCCCCTTTTAACGGCTTCAAGAGCTTTCTGCTCAAAAAGCCCTCAAATTCTGAAAATGCTTGATTAGACGAGGCAAACCAGTGCAGGAACTCGTCCTCTTTACCTGCTTTAATAGGTGGAAACGAAATTATGACGACAAACATGAATCACCTCCGCGATGTTTTTCTGCGTCCGGAACGATATCCGGATCGGATAAATCACATTATTGCCAACTATCTTTGTTTCAGCCGCGTTTATCACAGTAGTTATATTCTCTTCGTAGTTCGCCAAGTCAGGATCGATGCGATAAGCAATGGAAAGACGCCAAGACCGATAAAAACAAGATCGCCCGGCATACGCAGCCATTCAATCATGCGAGGGATCCTCCCCTGTAAAAACTCCGGACCACGGGCATGCCAGTAGCCGTTGTTGAGGACGTCGATGAACTGGAGTACCCCGCCAGGGAAAAGGCTGGTTACCACCATCAGGGCCAGGCCGATGTTCAACCCCCAGAAGGAGACCCGTATGAACTTCTCTGGGAGAACCCATTGTTCATCTGTCGACACCTGGCGCAGGGCAAAGACCGTGAGGGCAACGGCAAGCATCCCGAAAACCCCCATCATGGCAGCATGGCCGTGATTCGGGGTAAGCATGGTACCAACCTCGAAATAGCTGACTATTGGGAGGTTGATGAGAAAGCCGAACACCGTTTCCGTTTGCGGATTATAACGGTTCTCTTTGAGTAACTGCCCGATTTCCGCATTGACAGCATCCCGCTCTGCCGCGCTGAGGTTGCCCGGAGCCAGGTTAAAGCGCTTCAGGGCGACCGCATCCCCTGATTCGACGCTGAGTGCATGAAGGTAGGCGGCAGAAAAATCGGGGCCCAGGTAGGCGCCATGCCCCCAGATGGGTCCGTTTTCCATCAGGCCGTACTTGAGGAACACCTGTTGGCCGGCAACTATGTCAGCACGGGTAAAGATCGTCTCCCCTGCCGGGCCGATAATATTTTCCGGTATCGGCGGGGCATCCTGGTAGCTTCTGGCCGCAATCCAGATCAGGACCGTGAATCCCATCATCAGGATGAGGATTGCGGCATTCCTCCACCAGGGAGAGAGTCGCGTGATTGGCCCATCAGCATACTTAGTGATAATTCCCAATTGAAACCTCATTCACCGTTGAACAGGGCTATTTTTGCCTCCGGGTTGGAAACTTTCACAAGGCAAACGTGGGTATCTTTGATACTACCACTTAAAATGGAGTTCACAATTTTTCGGTAATTTTCGCGCGAGAGAAAACGTGAACCAGCTTTAGAGCGAGCCGTAATAAAAATAACATTCCTATCACGTTCTTCCCATCTTTCCATTTTCACTCAGGAATTTGTTGAAATTACGCTACCAAGTTCCTTCATTTTCATCATTTTGACACAAATATTTTTTTGATCGAGGTGCTGACGGGGCACGGGCTGGCAAGGTGGGGTAGTGGGGCGGAACAAAAAAGGGACCTGCATTTCTGCAAATCCCTTAGAATTATTTGGTTGCGGGGACAGGATTTGAACCTGTGACC
>PLYK01000057.1 GCA_003151775.1 Geobacter sp.
CTTGCCGGCAAGCACGACGTGGTCGTGATCGACAAACTCGACCATGCCAGCATCATTGACGCGTGCAGGCTGTCCTATGCAGAGGTCAAAAAGTTCAGACACAACGATATGAGCAGTCTCGATTATGTCCTCATGGAGTGCGGGAACCGCGGCAAGCTTGTGGTCGTGGACGGCGTGTATAGCATGGAAGGGGATATCGCACCGCTCCCCGATATTGTCAAGATATGCAGGAAATACGGGGCGCGTCTCATGGTGGACGACGCTCACGGCATCGGGGTGCTCGGCAAGACCGGACGCGGCACTGTGGAGCACTACGGGCTTGAGAATGAAGTCGACATCATCATGGGCACCTACAGCAAGTCACTGGCGTCCATCGGAGGTTTCGTGGCAGCGAGCGAAGAGGTGATCCACTACATGAAGCACAGCTCCCGTCAGCTTATATTTTCCGCAAGTCCTCCGCCGGCGTCGGTGGCGGCGGTCATTGCCGCCCTTGACATCATCGACGGGGAACCGGAACGCAGAGAGCGACTGTGGCACAATACCCACAAGATGATGAATGCCTTCAAACAGATGGGCTATGACACGGGGATTTCCGAAACTCCCATCATCCCGCTCGTCATCGGCGAGATGGAGCCGACCTTTCGGATGTGGAGGACCTTGTTCGACGCCGGTGTATTCGTGAACTCCGTGGTTCCACCAGCCACGACGCCAGGCAGATGTCTCATTCGCACGAGCTACATGGCAACCCATACCGACGCGATGCTCGACCGAGTGCTAGGCGTCATCGAGAAGGCTGGTAAATCGCTCGGTGTGATCTCGTAGTCTATAAAGGGGAGATTGTGAATATCGAAGAGGTCACCGGTCCGGACAACACAAACGAATTCATCCGCTTCCAGTACAAAATGTATCAGGGTAACCCTCACTGGGTCCCACCGCTCAAAAGTGACGTGAGTTTTCTCCTAAGCACCACGAAGAACCCCTTTTTTCAACATGCCGAAGCGGCATTTTTCCTTGCGCGCAAGAACGGAGAAACCGTTGGCAGGATTGCCGCGATCATTGACCGTAACCACATCGATTACCATCATGAACAAGCCGGTTTTTTCGGTTTCTTCGAATGCATTCCCGATTGTTCAGTCGCCAGGGAGCTTCTGGGCACGGCCGCGAGTTGGCTCAAAAAACGCCATATCGAAGTCATGCGGGGCCCCATGAACCCATCGACAAACGACGAGTGCGGTTTTCTTCTCGAAGGCTTCGATTCCCCGCCCATGATCATGATGACCTACACGCCGGCATACTACCTCGACTACATGGAACGCTGCGGGCTGACCAAGGCCAGAGACCTCTACGCCTATTTAGCCATCATCAAGGACGTAGCGGCGGGTGGAAGGCTCGAGAAGCTCGCATCGTCAGTAAAGGCACGGGTCCCGGGTCTCACCATCCGGCCGGCTAATATGAATCATTTCCAGCGGGAGGTGGAAGCGGTAAAGGTCATCTACAACTCCGCCTGGAGCCGCAACTGGGGCTTTGTGCCAATGACCGACGCGGAGACCGGGGTCATGGCGAAAAAACTCAAGCCCCTCATCGTGCCGGAACTAATGCTCATGGCCGAGGTCAACGGGAAGCCGGCGGCGTTCTTCGTTGCTATTCCCGATTACAACCAGATTCTGGGAAAGATCAACGGCAGGATCGGGCCTGTGGGGCTCGCGAAATTCCTGTGGTATTCCCGGAAGATCCGCGACATCCGCGTCCTGGCCATGGGAGTGACAGAGGAGTACCGGAAAAAGGGGATTGAGGGACTGCTCTATCTCGAATCTTTCAAGGCTGCCGTGAAGAAAGGCTACGAACGTGCGGAGATGTCGTGGATCCTCGACGACAACGTCCTGGTACAGCGAGGATGCGCGCTCATGGGAGGAAAGCTCTACAAAAAATACCGTATCTACGAAAAGAACATTTCATGAATCATCGTGGCAGGAGTTTCACTTATCTCGCGGGAGGACCGCGACTACTGAGATCAGGCGGCGCAGTCCCGGCGCCAGCGATATCGTCAAGCCCGTCAACGCTATCCCCGCGATGACGTCGATGACGTAGTGATACCTGAGATAGACCGTCGAGATGATCAACCCCGTTACCACAGGGATCAAAACTGTAAAAAGCCTTTTCTCCCGTTCTTTCCAAGCGTAATAGAGACAGAGCAGCGAAATGGCGGTATGGCCGCTGGGGAAAGCATCGGTCTTGTTTTTTTCGAGACCGTTCAGCGCATCCTGAATTGATTGGATGAATGGGGAAATCTGCAGGTCAGCGGTCTGGAGGCGGCTGAGCGTAAAGCGGGGCCCGATTGCCGGGACGAGCAGGTAGCAGACGTAGGATAGATAGAAGCAGAGCAGGATACCGAACAGTACCTCTTCGAATTCCCCGAACTTGCCCTTGGAAATGAGGACGCTGCCGAGCAGGAGAGGGATGAAATAGTAACTTATGTAGGCGAACGGGAGGACTGTCGAAAGTGTCGGACTGATCAGCCGTTCCAACCAAACCGTGGGGTGAACGCCGAAGATCGCATGATCGACGGCGATGAGACGGGCATCGAACGTCGTCGCATGGATGCTGGCGATGATCGCCCCCAGGCTGTTGAATATCGTGAGAACCGTAATCACCGCAGTAAACACCGAAAGGTGGAACCCCTTCTTTGCCGGGCCCACTCGCGCGCGATACACGGCAGCCGACACCACTGCAATTGCCAGCACAGCGTAGGTTGCGAGAAGTACGCTCCGGGAAGGGTTCACCGGCGTGAAGAACACCGCAAGGCAGGAGAGCAGGAGTAGAAAGGAAAGCGTCAGCAGATCGGTTGGTCTCAAGACGGAGAGCATGGCACTGTATACATTTCCTTCGGATAAATTGCAACCGCAACGTCAGGTTGAGAGACTGAAAGCAGAAGGCTGACTGAATACGTGTCTCGAAGATAAACTCTTGAAGGGAACGATTATGGCCGGAATAGAGATTGTTGCAGTGGGAAATAAATCGGAATTAAAGGACTTCATTGACCTGCCCTGGATACTCTATGCCGAATACCCCAAATGGGTTCCTCCCCTCAAGAAAGAGGTTTGCCGGATTCTGGATCCCCGTAGACACCCTTTCTGGGAGTTTTCCGAACGCATTCTCTTTCTGGCGCGACGCGGTTCGGAGACAGTTGGAAGGATCGTGGGCATTGTAGACAGTAATTATAACCAGTGCCACAACGAGAAGATGGGTATCTGGGGGTTTTTTGAATGCGCTGACGATCCGGAGGCCGCGGCGGCTCTCTTCTCTTCCGTGGAAACGTGGGTCCGCCGGAAAGGTATGACCTTCCTGAGAGGTCCGCTCAACCCGTCGATGAATAACGAGTCGGGGTTGCTCATCGAGGGCTTCGATTACCCGCCTGTAGTGGGAATGACGTATAACCCGCCATATTACCTGAGGCTGGTCGAATCGTGCGGCTTCACCAAGGAGAAGGACCTGCTGGCCTTCCTGATAGATGGTGAGTACCGGCTGCCGGACTGGATGGAGCGTCTTGCTGAACGGACCGCCCAAAAAAAAGGTGTCCGGATCAGGCACGTTGATCCGAAGCGTATGGATGCTGAGTTTGCCCTGATCAGGGAGATCTACAATGATTCCTGGTCCGGCAACTGGGGTTTCGTCCCCCTGACCGAAAATGAGATGCGGGACATTCAAAAAAGTGTGACGCCCTTTGCTGACCCAGGGTTGGTGTTCTTCATGTATTATGATAATGAACCCGCCGCGGTCTGCGTGATCTTTCCCGACGTCAACACGTTGCTCAAACGCCTCAACGGCCGGATTGGACTGACGGGTCTGCTCAAGGTGCTCATCTATCGGAGGCAAATCAAGGGATTGCGGCTATTGATGTTCGGGATCAAGGAGAAGTATCGACAACTGGGTCTTCCCATGTTGGCCTTCCGCCACATCTATGAGATTGGGAGGGAACAAAAGAAATATCAGAACCTGGAGATGGGTTGGACCTTGGAGGACAACGAGGCGGTAAACGGGTTGATAGAGGAAGCGGGCGCCAAAAGATACAAGAAATATCGGATATTCAGAAAGTCGTTATGAGACACAAAGTAACCGAACGAATCTATCGAGTATCTATTCATGTGGTGAATATCCTACTGGCGGCGGTTACCGCAGGATGTACCCACAGACTCTACGCTCCGCTGCAACCCGATGGCTGGAGTGCCCAGCCCATTGCTGTCGAGCGCCGATTCACGGAAGATGCTGATCTGGACCCCAACACTAAGACACCGGTGGGGGACGAGGGATACTACCTGTATATCCTGAACGAACACGCCAATTGGGACTACAGCACCGCAACGTCGCTTGTCTTCACAATCTGGATGCGGCCGTGGGCACATAGCTGGCTAATCCTGGAAAGTCCCCGGGACCGCCTGGAATTCGGCCATACCGGCGACCTCGGGCAAAAGCAGCCTCGTTACCATGAAGGGGTATTTAAGGGGATTCGGGAGGGGGACGCCAATCCGATCGCGTATTTATGGCAGTCGATGGCTGACGGCCAATTCCAGACCGGCAAGCCGAACCGCCCCCCCACGTTTGTCTGGAGGATGCCGATTACCCGGCGCCGCTATCAATTGATCCATGAGTACGTGATGCAGCGAACATACAACCAATTTGGCCTAAGGAGCTACAACTGCACCAATCTGGTGGCAGAGGTAGCAGCTCTGGCGGGCATAAACCTGATCCACCGCATACGCCTCACCCTGCCGCAGGAAACGAAGTTTTTTGGCAAGATGCGGCGGGTCTGGACGGATCCCCGCTACCGAATACTGGAGTACGGCACTCCTGAGGTTCTGGATGCGGATCTGCGCCATCTTGCCCGCCTAGGCATCGGGAGTGACGTCACGGAGTGGTATTTGACATTGAAGTAGAAATCCCCCTTTTGGAAAAGGGGGACTTATCAGAGCATTTTCAAAAGGTGAACGCATGGTATTGAAGCACAGGTTTGACATAGCAGCTGAACATAAGGATTCCATCATCGCTTTCGTCTGGAGGCCTGATGAGATCACCCCGGCGGTACTGCACATGGCCCGGCGGACAGGGAGCAGGGCTGTTATCGATTGTTCCATGATGGGGGTGGACGGTTTACGCACCTTCTTGCGAAAGGCCGACCCTGTTGGCAGCGTCAAGGATATCAGGATTTCAGCCCCTGCCTTTTTTGATCCGGCGTTGGGACAGGTGTTGAAGGAAGCCGGGATCCGGGAGATCTGGGTGGAGTGTCCCCCCCATTCATTACAAGGAGATCCTGCCGATTTTCTCCAGAGATTGAGAGAACTGTCGGAAAACCACCGCATGTTTCCGATCACCGGTGATCCGGTTCTCCTGGCGGCACTTATCAGGGATTTTCCGGGCATCGGACGCATCGTCCTGAAAGGATGCGAGGCTTCGGGTTTCGTCAGCGCTGAAACGACCACGTCACTCTATGCGCTGGTCAAGGAAATGCTGTCAGCATCAGCAAAGCCTCTCGATATCATCATCTGGGGAGGTGTATTCACCCCTGAGGCGGCCGCGGCATTCCTGTCAACCGGGGCGTCCGGGATCGTTTTCGAATGCGTCCATTGGCTGACAGATCTGGTTGCCGTCGATGAGCGTAAACGGCAGATGCTCTCCAGGCTCCGCCTGGATTCCACCGAGCTGGTCGGCCTTGGTCTGCAGGTCCCTTGTCGCCTTTTCAACAAGGGAAACTCGCGAGCGTTCAAAGAGATCAAGGCGTTCGAGGACTCGCTCTACGGGGCGGCAAGAACGGAGGAAAACCGCAGCACCTTTGAAAGAGTGGTGTATGCCAGGGCCATCCACCCTCTGGAGAGCCATTTCGGTCAGGATGAGGTCATTCCCCTGGGAGTGGAAGCTGCCTTTGCAGTATCTTTCGTTGAGCGGTTCGGGAACGGAACCGAGGAGGCCGTCAAGGCTTTCATGGAGAACATTCGTACCCTGTGCCGCCAGGCAGACGCTACAAAGGATTGCTTTCTGGGCAGCCCCGCAGCCAGGGAGATGGGGACCCGGTACCCCTTTATCCAGGGCGCCATGTCCTGGATTACGGATGTCCCGGAGTTTGCCTTACGAATTGCCGATGCCGGCGGTTTGCCCACCATCGCCCTTGGCATGATGGATGCTGAGACCCTCGACCGCAGACTGGGACGCCTGCCGGAGATCATGGGGGGGCGCCCGTATGCGGTGAATATTGTTTCCCTGGCGGAAAACCCGTTCCGGGAAACGCAACTGGCCTGGATCAAGAAACAGAGACCCCGATTTGCCGTTATCGCGGGTGGCGATCTCTCCTCCGTGAGGGAATTGATGGAATGCGGCATAGGGGTCATGTATATCGCGCCTGACGAAGCGCTGTTGCGGCTTGCCCTTGAAGCGGGCGTGAGATACGTGATCTTCGAGGGGTATGAGGCCGGCGGCCACGTCGGCCAGCAGAGCATGCTTACCCTTGCTCAAATGGCGCTGGACCTGAAACGGCGCACGCCATCCCTGTTCCAGGGCTGCCGCGTGATCCTTGCAGGGGGGATCTATAATCGCGAAACGGCTGCAATGGCCGCCATGTTCGGCGCGGAGGCCATCCAGATGGGCACCGCCTATCTGGCCACCCGGGAGATCATTGAAACGGGCGCTCTTACGGAACTCTATCAGCGGATGGTTCTGAAATCGCCGCCGGGGGGGACGGTCGTGTCAGGCCAGGACACCGGACTTCGGGTGCGCTCCCTGAGGAGTCCGGGAGTGGAAGCGATTTTATCCCTGGAAAGGGAGTTTGCAGCAGGCCACCAGGACGAGGCCTCGTTCAGGACAAAAATGGAGGAAATGGCCGCGGGGAGCCTCTTCGCCGCGGCACGCGGCAAGGACAGGCGCTTCGAGGCGCCTCTGGATGAACATGCCTGCCTGGAACGCGGGCAGTTCATGAGCGGGGCCTGTGCAGGTCTCATCGACAGGGTCCGGGAACTTGACTCCTTTCATCGCGATCTGGCTGAAGGTCCTCTCCTGCTGCAACAACCCCTTGTGGGGGAGATTGGAAATTCCGCCGAACCTTCATCCGCTGAGTCACTGTTCACAGATACCCCATCCCCCGTATTTGGTTATGGTCTCAAACGTGCCGTTTCCCTCGTTGACGTTCACGAAAGGATTGCCATCACCGGGATGAGCGTTCTCAATGCCCTGGGGACAAGTCCGGAAGAAATCTGGGGCGCAAGCCTGGCCATGAAGAGCGGTATTAGCGTGGTTCCGCCTTCCCGCTGGGATCACGACTACTTTTATGATCCCCGTCCGCTCATTTCGGACAAGACCTACTGCACGGTGGGCGCCTTCCTGGACTTTCCCATATCGCGCAGTGAACTCGGGATTCCCCCCCAGGATTTCCGCTCCATGACGTCCTCCACGAAGCTCACCATGTGGCTGGCGGACAGGGCTATCCGGGAATCCGGCATCCTTGAGTCAGGCATCCCGGCCGAGCGGATCGGCGTCATCATCTCCCAGAACTCGGGAGAAGCGGCGGGAACCCTTACCAATATCATCATCAGAGCTTATACTCACGATATCCTTACCGCTGTCAAGCGGGCAATTCAACTCACGCCTGATCAGGAGAGCGCAATCGAACGGGAGGTGAGGTCGGGACGCATGGCCCCGGATGACACCACGCTCCTGGGCAGGCTCAACTGTGCAGCGGCAGGTTTCATCTGCAACCGCTATGGATTCATGGGTCCCAGTTATGCCGTATCCGCCGCCTGCTCGTCCTCGTTGGTCGCGATTTACTCCGCCGTGCAGATGATTCAAAACGGCATCATCGATGCAGCCATCGTCGGAGGCGGCGAGGATAGCCTCACCCACCTTCATTTCCTGGAATTCTCTGCCGTGGGCGCACTTTACGGCCTGTCCGGCCGTCATCGACCCCCTCACGAGACCTCTCGCCCATTTGATGCGCAAAGAGACGGGATGGTCCTTGGCGAAGGGGGGGGGATGATCGTCATAGAGCGGGAAAGCATTGCCCGTGCACGGGGTGCGCGTGTCCACTCCGTAATCACCGGTATGGGTGCGAGCAACAATCATATGGGCATGGTAGAGTCCAACAGCGTCACCCAGGAGATCGCCATCCGCGCCTCATACCACGGATTGACCTATGGTCCCGATGCGGTGGACCTGGTGGAATGCCATGCCACGAGCACCCGCCAAGGGGACGTGGAGGAGGTTCGTGCCCTGAAGACGTTCTTCAGCCCCTCCAAACGCACCGTGCTCACGTCATTCAAATCCCAGATCGGGCACACGCTGGGCGCCTCGGGCGTTATAAACCTCATTCGGGGAACCATGGCCATGAAGACGGGGATTTTTCCCCCGACCCTAAACTACGAACATCCCGACCCGGAAATGGGCCTGAAGGGATCGGGGCTGATCATCGCCCCTGAACCGTTTGACTGGAAGTCCGACGCGGGCCGGCCACGAAGGCTTCAGGTCAACGCCTTCGGATTCGGAGGCTCCAACTACGTTGTACAGTTGGAACAATCCCTGGACGACATGGATACGGTCATGGTCAGCCCGTACAGAACTGCCGGCCTCGCCGGAGAGAAAGGCAGCTCCCCTCCTTCGATCAAGGGCATTTCTTTCTTCCGGACGGAGATGGACGGCCGTACCTGCCGGATGGCTGTTGTGGCGCATTCCGATCAAGAGGCGCTCACGATCATCGAGCAGTCAACCGCTCGTGCCGAAGCGGGAATCGGCTCACCCAAGGTGTTGAGATCCCTGGCGCAGCAAGGGATCTTCATCAGCCCCGAGGATCTGCCGCTGCCGCCGCTTGCGTTGGTTTTTCCCGGACAGGGCGCACAGTATGGAGGCATGGGCCGGGAACTCTACGACTCCTTTCCCGTCATCAGGGAATGGATGGATCGGGCTGCCGCTGCAGCGGACTTCGATATCCTTGACCTGATGTTCCACGATCAGGAGAAGAACCTCCAGAAGACGCGCTGGCAGCAGCCGGCCATGTTCGCCATGGAGCACGCCATGGCCCGTTACCTGATCACTCTTGGAATCCACCCCGTGGCCATGGCCGGCCATAGTTTGGGCGAGCTGACCGCCCTGTGCCTGGCCGGCGTCTTTTCTCCGGAGGATGGCTTTCAAATCGTTAACAAGAGGGCCATCTGCATGGACAAGGCCGCCGGCATGAACGTGGAACCCGGCATTATGGCGGCCGTCGATGCCCCCCTGGATCTGCTGAAAGAAATG
>PLYK01000027.1 GCA_003151775.1 Geobacter sp.
TCTCTTCGAGTTCCGCCAAGTAGCGGTCCATTTGTTCGGGCGGCACTGCGGCGACGTCCTCTTCTTCGGCCTCCAGCGGCACCGTCACGTAATCCCCTTCCGCGATGGCCACTAGATTTATATCAATGGGCTTAATGATGGATTGTGGCACAATTCCGTTGGCTTCGTTGAAGGCTCGCTGGAGGGTGCGGCGGCGCGTGGTTTCTTCGATGGCGCGGCGCATGGAATCGGTCATCACGTCGGCGTAGAGCAGGGCTTGGCCTTCGAGATGGCGCGCGGCGCGGCCCATAGTCTGGATGAGCGACCCGGCGGAGCGCAGGAAACCTTCCTTGTCGGCGTCCAGTATGGCCACCAGCCCGCATTCGGGAATATCCAGCCCTTCGCGTAGCAAATTGACGCCAATCAGCACATCGAATTTTCCTAAACGCAGATCACGGATAATCTCGATGCGCTCAAGCGTCTCGACATCCGAGTGCAGGTAGCGCACTTTGATACCGGCATCGTCCATATATTCGGTCAACTCCTCGGCCATGCGCTTGGTCAGGGTGGTCACCAGCACCCGTTCCCCCTTGGCCACGGTCTCGCGGACCTCGTGGAGGAGATCGTCCACCTGGCCGTACCCCCCCCCTGCCCCCCCCTGAATCAGGGGGGGGGTAGCCGTCGCCGGCCGGACCTCGATCTTCGGGTCCACCAGCCCGGTGGGTCGAATGACCTGCTCCACGAAGACTCCGCCGCTCCGCTCCATCTCGAAATCGGCCGGCGTGGCCGAGACATATACCGTCTGGCGGATACGCTGTTCGAACTCCTGGAAGTTGAACGGCCGGTTGTCAAGGGCCGCTGGCAGGCGGAAGCCGTACTGCACCAGGGTCTCCTTGCGGCTGCGGTCCCCCCGGTACATGCCCCCCACCTGGGGGATGGTAATGTGGGACTCGTCCACGAAGAGCACGAAATCCTCAGGGAAATAGTCGATCAGGGTATAGGGGGGCTCCCCCTCCCTGCGTCCGTCGAAATAGCGGGAATAGTTCTCGATCCCCTGGCAGAAGCCCATCTCCTCCATCATCTCGATGTCGAAAAAGGTGCGCTGCTCGATGCGCTGGGCCTCCAGCAGCATGTTCCGCTCCCGGAAATAGCGGATGCGTTCCCCCACATCCACGCGGATCTGCTCCACCGCCTTTTCCAGGGTCTCGCGGGTGGAAACGTAATGGGAAGCCGGGTAGATGGCGCATTTGGGCAACTTCTGAAGCACCACCCCCCGCAGCGGATCGATCTCGCTGATGGCCTCTACCTCGTCGCCGAAAAACTCGATACGAAGCGCCTTGTCGTTGTCGTAGGCCGGGAATACCTCCACTACGTCGCCCCGCACCCGGAAGGCGCCGCGGTGGAAATCCACATCGTTGCGTTCATACTGGATCTCCACCAGTTTTTTCAGCAGGGTGTCGCGGCCGTAATCCTCCCCCTGGTGGAAAAAGATGTGCAGGCCGGCATAGGCCTCGGGCGAACCGATGCCGTAGATGCAGGAGACCGAGGCCACGATGATCACGTCGTGCCGGGTCAGGAGGCTGCGGGTGGCCGAATGGCGCATCTTGTCGATCTCGTCGTTGATCGAGGAGTCTTTCTCGATGAAGGTGTCGGTGGTGGGGAGGTAGGCTTCCGGCTGGTAATAATCGTAGTAGGAGACAAAGTATTCCACGGCATTGTCCGGAAAGAGTTCCTTGAACTCGCCGTAGAGTTGGGCCGCCAGGGTCTTGTTGGGGGCCAGCACCAGGGCCGGCCGGCCGGTCTGGGCAATGACGTTGGCCACGGTGAAGGTCTTGCCCGAACCGGTCACCCCCAGCAACACCTGGTGCCTGTCGCCGCGTTCGACCCCTTCGACCAGTTCGGCAATGGCCTGGGGCTGGTCGCCGCGGGGGGTGTAGGATGTGGTCAGGTTGAATATCGACATGCCGTCATTCCGCGATTCTCATCAGCATTAGGTAGTGGCTCCAACTCAATTGGCTACGCAGTGCGTCGCCAATACGGAGCAGGAGGCGGCAATAGGTCCATGACGATTGGAGACGCAGTGCGTCTACAATTGGATATACCTGATAAAACTGGCGTATGTTCTTGAGATTGGAGTAATCAAAACCCTTGCCGAACGCTATGCAGCCACGGTCTCACGCGCCCTGGCAATCCGTTTGACGGTCTCCCCGATCCCCAGGGTCACGACGATCTCGCCGATGCCGGGGGCCTGGCTGCCGCCCGACAAGGCGATGCGCACCGGCTGCCCCACCTGGCCCATCTTCCATCCCTTGTCGGCGCAGATCTCCTTGAACAGGGCATCGATCTCCGCGGCCGTGGCGGCGGTTGCAGTTTCCAGCCTGCCGGCCACCGCGTCGAAGACCGCCCGCAGGTGCTCCTTGTCAAACTTGGCCAAGGCAGCCTCGTCGTAGGATTCAGGGGCCTTGAAATAGAACGCGGCCCGCTCGGCCATCTCTTCCAGGGTCTGGGCCCGCTCCTGGAGCGTCCTTACCACCGCGGCCACCTCCGGGCCGCACTGCGGGTCTATGCCGCGTTTCGCCAGATGGGGCGCCAGCAGCCCGGCCAGTTGGGCCGGATCGCCGTTCTTGATGTAATGGGCATTCAGCCACAATAATTTATCCGTATTGAACACACTGGCGGATCGGCCGACGTTGTTGATGTCGAACTTCCGGATCATCTCCTCGCGGCTGAAGATCTCATCGTCGCCGTGGCTCCACCCGAGGCGCACCAGGTAGTTGATCAGCGCCTCGGGCAGAAAGCCCATGTCGCGGTAGGCCATCACGCTGGTGGCGCCGTGGCGCTTGGAGAGACGGGCCTTGTCGTCCCCCAGGATCATGGGCACATGCGCGAACTTGGGCACCGGAAAGCCCAGGGCCTCGTAGAGCTGGATCTGGCGCGGGGTATTGTTGACATGGTCGTCGCCGCGGATCACGGTGGTGATCTTCATGATGGCGTCGTCGATCACGACGCAGAAGTTGTAGGTCGGAGTGCCGTCGCTGCGCTGGATGATCAGGTCGTCCAACTCTTCGGCCGGGAAGGCGATGCGCCCCTTGATCAGGTCGTCAAAGGCCACCTCGCCTGCCTGCGGGGCGCGGAAACGGACCACAAACGGCCTGTCGGCCAGATAGTCGTCCCGTTCGCGGCAGGTGCCGTCATACTTGGGCTTGCGTCCCTCCTTCATGGCCTGTTCGCGCTTGGCCTCCAACTCCCCGGCAGTACAGTAGCACTTGTAGGCCTTGCCCGCCTCCAGCAGTTTTTGGACATAGCCCCGGTAAAGGTCGAAGTTATCGGTCTGGTAAAAGGGTCCCTCGTCCCAGTTCAACCCAAGCCATTCCATGGCCTGCAGGATGGCGTCGATAGAGGCCTGGGTGGAGCGTTCAACGTCGGTGTCCTCGATGCGCAGGATGAATGTTCCACCCTGTTTTCTGGCAAGCAGCCAGTTGAACAGGGCGGTGCGTGCTCCCCCCACATGGAGGAAGCCGGTGGGGCTGGGTGCGAATCGGACGCGCATATCGGACATGTTGAATCTCCTTCACGAGTAAGTACGGATAGAGGTGTGATGTTTTTGCGGGCTGTCACTATAGCACCGCCGGACATTCTGAAAAAGCACTTTTCCGCACGGAACACTAGCCGGCCAGATAGCCCTGCCAGGTGCCGCGCCGCCGCAGTTCGTTGACCACCGCGAACCACATCTGGTTGTTCTTCAACCCCCATTGGGGCGCAACCCTGATCGCCAGCGGCGCCGAGCCGTAAAGCCGCTGAATCGTGACGCGGGCCGGCAGCCGCTCCAAAAAATCGGCGGCCGTGGCCACGTATCCTTCCAGCGTGAGCGGTACGAACTCGCCGCGGCGGAACATGGCGGCCAATTCGGTTCCTTCGACGGCGTGGAGTTGATGGAGCTTGACCGAGTCGATCGGCAGCGAGGCGATCAGTTCTGCGTTTTTGAGGAATTCTTCCGGCCGTTCGCCGGGAAAGCCATGGATCAGATGGGCGCAGATGTCGAAATTCCGCCCTGCCGCCCGTTTCACGGCCGCGACGAAATCGTTCACGGTATGGCCGCGGTTGATCCGTTTCAGGATGGCGTCATCCCCGGATTGCAGACCCAGTTCCAGGCAGACGTACCGGTCCCGGGCGATTTCCGTCAAAAGTTCCAGCGCCTCGCCGCTCAAAGAGTCGGGCCGGGTGCCGACCGAAATGCCGGCCACATCCGGATGGGCCAGGGCGCGGCGGTAGAGATCGGCCAGCACATCGGCGGAGGCGTAGGTGTTGGTGTATTTCTGAAAATAGACGATGAACCTCTGCGAACCGAGACGTTGCCTATGAAAGGCCATGCCCGCCGAGAGCTGTTCTTCCAGCGGGATGACCGGCTGGGTATCCCTGGGGGAGAAGGAGACGTTGTTGCAATAGATGCAGCCGCCGGTACCCTTGCTGCCGTCCCGGTTGGGGCAGGTGAAGCCGGCATCCACGTTGACCTTGCTGACCCGGCAGCCGAAGCGCCGCCGCAGGTAATGACCGTATGAGTTGATGCGCAGTTCGTGATGGACGGCAGGCGGCTGCGCCTCCCCCAGGCCTGCCAGGAGTTCCCGCACAGCGCGGCAGGGGTCGTAAGCGGCGCTGACGGCCGAGATCAGGGCCACACGTGTGCAGCCGGCCTCCCGCACGGCGGCCACATTTCCAGGCTTCACGCCGCCGAGGGCAAACACCGGGACCGGCAGGGACTCCACCGCCCGCTGCAAGGCCCCACACCCCAGCGGCTCCCCATAGGCGGCCTTGGAAGGGGTCGTAAAGACCGGGCCGAAGGTGATGAAGTCAGCGCCGTCGCGCACCGCATGGCGCGCCTCATCCAGACCATGGCAGGAATAGCCGATCACCATGTTCTTGCCGCACCGCCGGCGCACCTCGGCCACCGGTGCGGAGGCCGCCCCCAGATGGACGCCGTCGGCCCCCACGGCCAGGGCCACATCGACCCGGTTGTTGATGAAGAGCCGGGCCCCGAACTCCCTGGTCATGCTCCTGAGCGTCCGGGCAAGCCCGGCGTATTCATCATCCGCCAGATCCTTTTCCCGCAGTTGCACGGCGCGCACCCCGCCGGCCAGGGCGGCGCGCACCACGTCCAGCAGCGGCCGGCCGGAGGTACAGGTGCGGTCGGTTATCAAGTACAGGGAAAAATCAACGGGTTTCATGGGGACATGGGGAACATGCAACAAAGATCATCGGGACGCGACCGGGCACGCCCCTGGGTGAATGCGGCCTCATTATACCGATTCTTGGTATCAGGCAATCATGCCGTCCAACGGGCTGGAGGCGTTCGCATAGAGCTTGCGGGGAATCCGTCCCGCCTTGTAGGAAAGCCGGCCCGCCTCCACGGCCAGCCTCATGGCGCGGGCCATGGCAATTGGGTCCTGGGCCCCGGCAATGGCGGTGTTCATGAGCACGCCGTCACAACCCAACTCCATGGCGATGGCCGCATCGGAGGCCGAGCCGACCCCGGCGTCCACGATCACCGGAATCCGGACCGACTCCAGGATGATCCTGATGTTATAGGGATTGCGGATGCCCAGGCCGCTGCCGATGGGGGCCCCCAGCGGCATGACCGCAGCGCAGCCGATATCCTCCAGCTTCCGGCACATGATCACGTCGTCGCTGGTGTAGGGAAGTACCGTGAACCCCTCCTTGACCAGAATCCTGGCGGCCTTGAGCAGTTCTTCATTGTCCGGGAAGAGGGTCTTCTCGTCTCCCAGCACCTCAAGCTTGACGAAATCCGACATACCCGCCTCGCGGGCCAGACGGCAGGTGCGCACGGCGTCGTCGGCCGTATAGCAGCCAGCGGTGTTAGGGAGCAGGGTGTATTTCCCGGGGTCGATATAGTCCAAGAGCGATTCCTTGCTCCGGTCCAGGTTGATCCGCCGCACCGCTACGGTGATGATCTCGGCGCCCGAGGCCTCCAGGGCCTCGGCCGTCTGTTGGAAGCTGGCGTACTTGCCGGTGCCCACCATCAGGCGGGAAGTGAACTCGCGGCCGGCGATCGTCCATGTATCGTTTTTGGTGGTCATGGCAGAATATCTCCTTGTGCAACAACGTGTTAGGGGTTACGGCGCACGGCCCCCGCCGTACCCTCTACCCGCTCTTCATCCCCCGCCCACGAAATGGACGATCTCTATCCTGTCTCCATCCGACAGTCCGTGGCCGTCATAGGCCGCCTTGGGAACGATATCGAGATTGACCTCGACCGCCACCCGATCACGCTGGAGTTGCAGATGCTCCAGGAGCCCGGCGACCGTACTGCCCAAAGCGATGTCGATTGCCTCGCCATTAAGTGTAATGTGCATGTTTTCTCCTTCAGCGCCCTGTACGGTTACTTTGGTGAACCAACCGCACATGGCGCTAAAACACAAAAAGCCGCGGAAGCGGCTCGGAACATCGGGATGTTTGCGCTTCCCTACGCCGGCATTACCCGGATCAGGTACTAAGGGTCGCGGCGCGACGCCGCTCTCAGTCGAAACTCCCCCAGCGTTTACATTAACCTAGTGTATTGGCGCGGGTCTGTCAATGGAATTTATACCTTACAACGTTGGTAATGGAAAACTAAAGAGGTTCTTGCAAAACTCTTCTAAACTGACTCCCCCTCCCTTCTATGTTTTGCAAGAGCCTCAGTTGAAAAACATTTTTCCGCATCGGTCAGATAGTAAAAACCGAAACAACGATTCAATCAACTTTCGGTTACCATTCCCACGGTCGACGCGGGGGAGGCGCAATGGCACGGGACCTGATCACCCTGTTTCTGCTGTTTTTTCTTCTTTCAACCCCCTTGCAGGCTATCTGTGCGGATGCACCGGCGGGGTGGAATGAAGCTGGCCTGAGAATGGGCATTCAGGCCAGCGAAAAGCGTGCCTATTTTCATCAATACGAGATGTTTGCGGTGTACGGGCTGCCCTGGGATTGGCGGTTCTCCTCAGGTTGGGGGCTGGCCCCGCAACTCAGCGTGTCTGCCGGGGCTCTCCATTCCACGCGGGAAACCGGCTTCATCGGTTCGGTGGGGACCGGTCTTGTCCTCGACAAACCGCAATTCGGCCTGGCCCCGGAGATCGGCATCAATGTCAACATAATGGACAGAAGCCGATTCGGGGATCAGGATTTCGGCAGCATCCTTCTGTACGGCGCCTATATCGGCCTTTTTTACCGCTTCGACCGCGGGCTTAAGATCGGATACCGCTTGCAGCATATCTCGAACGGACATATCTTTTACAGCGCCGGGACCCCCAACCCGGGCCTCGATACCCATGTGATCGGGGTGAGCTGGACATTTTAGGCTTACACGACCACGCTGTGCAGGTCCCGCCTGTGATACCTCCAGGCAAAGGCCGCCCCGCGGAAGTACCAGTCGATCAGGAACACCCCCCATACGGCTACAGGGAGAGGTGCAGCCATCCGGCAGCCACCCATGACAACGCCACCCGTATCCCCCACCAGCGTGACTATGAAGACGTAGAAGGTGTCGCCCGTCCCCCGCAGGCTTCCGGCATAGACGAACGAGATCGCCAGCGGCACCTGGGCAAAGGGCACCAGCCTCAGGAACACGCACCCCTTTTCGATGACGTCGCCATCATGGGTGGACAGCCCGATCTGGTGGGCGGCGTAGGCGCGCTTAGTTCAGGTAGTTCAGGAGCGACATCTTGGAAATTTGGGCCGTTGCGGCCAGCGCCGCCTGGTATGCCGTCTGTTCTTGGCTCAATTCAGTACCTACCGTCGCCAAATCTACGTTCTGAATATTACTGACGGTATTTTCCAGGGTGTTCTGATTATTGGTGTTCATCGTCGTCATCGCGGTAAGCCGCGACAGTCGCGCGGCGACATCGGCCGTGGCGTTTTGCACCTGGGCTGCGCCGGCAGCAAGAGCAGTCGCCGCTTGCTGGATGTTCGCGGGATTGGACGGGATGCCGTTGGGATTGGTCGCGGTGGGGGCCACCCCCACCGCGGTAATCAGGTTGTCAATCGTTTGAAGAATATTCGTTGTACCATAGCTTGTGTTCGGACCGGTACCCGTCAGGAGGCTATCTCCCGTTATATTTACGTTCTGGTACGTATTTTTAGTTACTTCGACCTTGGACTGGGTGTCGTTTCCATTGTAGGCATTGCTTGCCGAACTGAACGGGGGTGTCGAACTGCCCCCCCCAAAGACATAGGTATTGCCCGACTGGGTATTGCCATAATCGACAATCTGCTGTTTAAGCTCATTCAACTGGTTTAACGCACTCAGTTGAGTCTGTGCGTCATTAGCTCCATTCGCAATGGAAGCGGCCAGCGTTTGGGCTTGCGCGATGGTAGCCGATATCCCGGTCAGGGCATTATTTGCGACGTTAAGAGAAGTCGTGGCGTTGGTTATGTTGGTCGAATACTGGGTAATCGCGTTAAGGGAATCATTGATATTCATCAGGGTGTTCGTCGCTGCAGGATCATCGCTCGGCTGATTGATGTTCTGCTGCGACGTGGCCAATCCGGTCAGTTTATTGAGGGTGGTCTGGGCCTTTTGCAGATTGTAGATGGAGTTGTTGGCCGTCATGTTATCGGTAATTCTCATATCATATCCCTTCCGTTTTATGTTGGTGCGCCTATGAGGTTCAAGACACAATCCATCATACTGGTTACCGTCGAAATCACCTTGGCCGAGGCCTGGTACGATTGCTGATACTTGGTAAGATTGACGAGTTCTTCATCCAGGGAAACACCCGAGTTCGATTGTTGGAGCGTGCTCAACTGGTTAGTGTAGGTCTGGTCCTGGGTGACCTTGTTCCCGCTCGTCTTGACATCCTGGCCGACCTGGGCGACCAGGCTGTTATAGTAGTTGCTGAAGGTTTGGCCGCCTGGCATGGTCGTGGTATCATTGGCCAAATCGGCGATTGTCAGGGCATTGCTGCTGTCGGCTGAGCCTGATGGTGAACCTTTGGCGGCTGCCGCGATATTACTCGTGGTGAACAATGGATTGACGGCTATCGTCGCCCCAGTAGCCGTCGCAGGGGGCGCAGGGTTGAACAGGGCGCTACCGGCGTTGCCGTTCAGATCACTGCCGGACTTCTGTAAATTGTCGACCGCGGTCGCAATTTTCGATGCCAGCGCATCGACCTGACTCTGGTAGCCGGTAATGACGGTGTCGCGCAGGTTCAGTGTTGCGCCGAGCGTGCCCGATGTAGGCGATACCACACCAATAGCGCCCCCAACCGGGGTCAGGTTGACCGTGTAGTTGCTGGATGAAGGTGGAACCGGCGTCAACGAAAATGACCCGGCTTTCGACCCGGTCACCAGGGCAGCGCCGTTATCGGCATAATTGACATCCGTGGTGCCGTCGCTGTTCTCCGTGTAGGTAACCCCGATTTGCTGGGAAAGGTTCTGTATCGCCTGATCGCGCTGGTCTTTGAGTTCGTTCGTGTTGCCGCCGGCCGCTCCGATTACCTTGATCTGGCTGTTGAGTTGGGCAATGCTGGTCAGATTCTGGTTAATGTTGCCCGTTAACGTCACAAGGGACGTGTTTTGAGACGTAATAGCGCTCGAAAGGTTAGTGCTGACGGAATTGAAGTTATCGACCAGGTTCTGGGCAGATGTCAGCACCCCCTGCCGCTCGGCCGTGCTCGTCGGATCACTGGTCAGATCCTGCCAGGAATTAAAAAAACTATCGATTGCCGCCCCTAAACCATCGGTGGAAACCTCGTTGAAGGCAGGTTGAATCGTCTGCAGTGCCGTTGATTGGGTTGTATCATAGCCCTGGCTGGTCTGGGCGTTCACGAGCTCTTTTTGCAGAACAGCGTCATACGAACGCTGTATAGAGACAACGCTCACGCCGTTCCCCGAGAACAAGCCGCCGGAGTTGGCTGACTGGGGCGCTGTTTCGAGCACTGCTGTCTGGCGGGAATAGCCGGGGGTGTTGACATTGGAGATATTCTCGCTGGTTACGTTGATGGCTGTCTGGTATGCACTGGCAGCACTACTTCCAATTTGCATGACCGAATTAAGGCTCATATTCATGCCTCCCGATTAAACATGACGGTTGCGGTTGATCCCGGCAAATATCCGCCGCGTGCCCCATACACACTCGACCGATTGACGACGCTGTTCAGAAAGCCAAGCGCCATTTCCGCTGTTTTTATATAACACTCCGAAATCGTGCCGTTCACGGCGGCCGTCTCCTGCACGCGCTGCGCCGCCAGGGTGAGCTTTTGGCGCAAGCGATGGAGGTTGTTTTTATTGCCGATGGCCGCGGCAACCATCCCCAGGGTACTATCCGATGCAAGCCCCAGCTCTGACGCAATCGACGAAATCATCTGACGGAGCGAGATGCTATACGCCTCGATACGTTCGGAAAGCTCGCACTTATGTCGATTTATTTCCGCCATAGCCTCAAGATTCTTATTGGCAAGTTCGCCGGTTTCCTGTTCGAGAAGGCAGTGCAGTTCTTCGAACATCTGAATCTGCCTCACGAGGGTCTCCTCAAGTAATTTCGTCTTCATGTCATTACATCCCCGTCACTCTGAAATCTTCGAATTGAGAAGCTCGTCTCACGCTTTCCTATTGATCATGACCGACCCGACCGAGCGCTGCCCGTATCCCCCCGATATCCCGTATACGCTGGACTGATTAATGAGGCGGGTTAAAAAACTCATTGTGGAGGCGGCTGTTGCCACAAAACGTTCCGCTATCTCGCGGTTCATGACGGCTCGTTCCTGAACGCGCCTGGCCGTGGCGTTGAGTTCACGGTACAGTCGCGGAATTGCCTTCTGCGTGGTTTTGGCGGCAATATCCCCCAACGTTGCATCCGGAGCAAGCCCCAGCTCGCATGCGGCTTCGGAGATCGCTTGGCGAAGCAGGCCGGTATGCGCCTCGATGCGCTCCGTGAGTTCCACCCTCAGCAGGTTTACCTCGGCCATGGCGTCCTGGTTCATTGCACCGAACTCACGCGTCTCCCGTCCAAGGAGGCTTAAGAGCTCTTCAAACAGCTTAAGCTGGATCGAGATTATCTCCGTCAAGGGCTTATCCATATGTGCTGTCCCTGGACACGGCAAGGTTCACTCCTGCTGATCCGTTTTTTTAACGGAATTCCGGCTTTCCTGGCGGATGATATCCTTCTCGATCATCGGCGCCAGCCCCAGGCTGTTCCGCTTGGCCGCGGCAGTGGCATACTCCTGGTCCAGCATGGAACGGTAAACCTCTTCTCCATGGCCACCGCCGGTCAGCTTATCATTGCCGACCGTTGTGCGCATGGATTTCACCATCATGCCCACGAAAAGGGCTTCAAAATCCTGGGACACCTTGTGGATCTGTTTGAGTTGCTGCCCGCTCAAGCCGCTTGAAGCGCCGCTCGCCTGCCGTTGCAGTTGCCGCGCCTTTTCGGCGGCGGCATTATCGGTCAGGGTCGCTATTTGGGGAATGCCGATGTCCATAATCCATACTTCCTTATCGCCACATCAAGCGACTTCTTGAGCGACGGTATCTAAATAGTTTCCATTCGAAACTAAATGATGGAAAGATCCGCCTGCAGCGACCCGGAGGCCTTGATGGCCTGGAAGATACCGATCAGGTCGCGGGGGGTCACTCCCAAGAAGTTTAAAGCCCGCACCACATCGCCGATACTGGCCCCTTCCGGCATCACCATAAGGCGGCGCGACTCTTCGGTAACCTTCAAATCAGTTCTGGGTACGGTCACCGTTTGGCCGCCCGAGCTGAGCGGCGTCGGCTGGGATACCTGGGGGGTCTCCTTAACGACAATAGACAGGTTGCCGTGGGATACCGCTACTGTGGAAATCCTAACATTCTCTCCCATGACGATGGTTCCGGTCCGTTCATTGAGCACCACCTTGGCCGAATTGTCCGGTCTTACTTCAAGAGTCTCCAATGAAGCTACGAAATCGACCGTACGGTTGGCGTAACTTTCAGGAATTTTGAGGATTACCGAACCAGGATCAGTAGTCGTAGCAATCTGTGAGCCGAACTTGCCATTAATTACCGCCTCAATCCGGGCTGCCGTAGTAAAGTCCTCTTTATCCAGATTAAGCCGCAATGTGGTCTTGCCTGCCAGCACATTGGGAAGTTCACGTTCCACAAGTGCACCATTGGGAATAGTGCCGGCAGTAGGATGATTCTTCTGGACGCTGGCCGCCTGTCCGCCAAAGGCAAACGAGTTTGTCAGCACCGATCCCTGAGCTACGGCATACACCTGGTTGTCGCCACCCTTGAGCGGCGTCATTATCAGGGTCCCTCCGGCAATGCTCGTGGCATCTCCCATGGAAGAAACCAGGACATCCAGCTTGTTTCCCTGTTTGGTAAACGGTGGTAATATTGCAGTGACCATAACAGCAGCTATATTCTTCAACTGGATCGAGCTGGCATTGGTCGAGAGACCCATACGTTCCAGCACATTTACGGCAGACTGGATTTGAATCAGCACCTGACTGCTGTCGCCGCTGCCGCGGAGGCCTACAACCAAGCCGTAACCTAACAACTGATTATCACGCACTCCATCGAAGGAAGCAATATCCTTGATTCTAACAGCATGGGCATTGGAAGTCAGAAGTAGGATCAGAATTATAAAAATAACTGTTTTTCTCATACAGATCACCTTTAAACTACATGCCTTAGAAAGGCCATACCTTGTCAAGAATATTCATTAACCATCCGGGACTTTGCCGGTCAGAGATTACCCCCCGGCCTGTATAGCTTATCTTGGCGTCAGCCACATAAATTGAATTGACGGTATTGTTTGGGCTTATGTCAACAGGTCGCACCGTGCCGGTCAGAACAATTTCCTGGTCTTCGCCGTTAACCTTGACATTGCGGCGCCCTTCAATCTGAAGATTGCCGGTTGCCAGCACATCGAGCACTTTTGCCGATATGGTTGCCGTCAAGTTGTCCTGTCGGGATGTGGAACCGGTGCCGGCAAATTTGGAATCGCCACTGGCATTGATCAGTTGCGTTAAATTCATGTTATTACTGATTACGCCGAGCTTTTCAAGCCCCAGGAGATTGGGTATGCCCGCATTGACCGACGAAGACCGTTCCGTGTTGGTGCTGGCCTGCTTGGATGCGCTGGCCGTCTCAGTGATGACGATGGTGATGATATCGCCACGCTGATAGGCTTTAAAATCCTCGGTAATACTCCTGGATGATGCCTGCCATATGGAGCCGTTGGAATAATCTGCCGGTTTCCGAGTAATCTGTTCATCGAATCTGGCCGTCTTGACCTCGGTCTTCTGCACCGCGCAACCGGCGCAGACCAGCAGCAAAAAAAGATATATACTCAGTTTCATACAACGTCCTTTTTCCTCACTAGTCTAAAAATCTACCCGCACTGTCGTTGAGTTAACAACCGTGGCCGGGATGTCCTTGAGTGAGCTCAGGTTCTGCACCATGATGGTGTCGCCCTCTGCGCCCGAGCCCTTGGCCCGGCCAGCAACGGAAATCTTCATAACCTCGTTCTCAGCCACAATGGTCACCATCTGGCCGGATTTGATGATGGGGACCTTTTCCACCTGGTCGGTCCGAATCGCGGCATTGGCCCTGATCGACGTCCTGGCCCGTCTGCCCACTATGGCGTCCGGGTCGCGGGTATACTTCCCTGCCACAGAGGCGATATCCCGCTGCTGAACGGCGACATCCGTTCCGGAGATGATCGTGCCATAGTCGAGCTGCCGCAGGGCGACGACCATGTCGGTCAGCGCCTCCACCTCCACCTGCACCGAGGTATTGAGCACCACGCGGTCGCGCTGCCGCACCAGGACCGCGAGATTGGCGCTGCCCCACCCNNTGATGCTCATGCGTTTGATGCGGATTTCCAGGCCGAGATGAGCCGTCTTTTGCCGGATATACCCGGACACCGCCTCGCGAACCCTGGGCTCGCCCGCGGAAACGCCCTCTTGCGCGACGGCGGACAGGGCCATCGTGGGCGCCATGAGAAGACAAAAAAGGATGATGGTAATAAATCGCTGTATCATATGTTTGTTTGTGGTCCGGCTGTGGCGGCTCGGAAGTTTGCGTGTGCACGTTCTCAGCATGGCATGAAGCCCTCAAGCATCCGATTAATGCTTCATATTGTTGGCGGNNAGCCCGGGCGTTCCGGTCGTGGGGTTGCCGGAAGACTCCGCCTGTTGGAAAAGGTTCTGGCCCTGGGCGGAAAGCCCTGCCGGATTGGGGAACTGCGCCAATTGGATATTTCCTATGTTTGAAGGGGTGGTCTGGCCCGCCTGGGTTATTGACACGGTCCCGTCGTTGCCGATGTTGACCGTTGTGGCGTTGGTCGGGATAACGATCTCCGGGAGCAGCGGGTAACCGTCGGAGGTGACGATCCGCCCCTGGCTGTCCTGTTTGAAGGCGCCGGCCCGCGTGTATGACGTTGTGCCGTCCGGCATCAGGACCTGGAAAAAACCGTTCCCTTGGATGGCCACGTCAAGGTTATTGCCGGTCTGGGTGAGACTGCCGGCCGTGAACAGCTTGGTGACTGCGGCGAGACGGGTCCCGAGGCCGATCTGGATGCCGGTCGGCACCTGGGTGGTGTTGGTGGACGGAGAGCCGGTCGTCTTTACATTCTGGTACATCAGGTCCTGAAAATCGGCCCGGCTTTTCTTAAACCCCGTCGTGTTGACATTGGCCAGGTTGTTGGCGATGACGT
>PLYK01000143.1 GCA_003151775.1 Geobacter sp.
AACTTGCAGGACTCCCTCAACATTTACAGTTGTGTTATTTCTCAGTTCTATCGCATATTGCCTTTAGGCAATGACGTGGTTTCATGGCGCCTTCCCCCACCCCCTAGCCCCCTCCCGCAAGGGGCGGGGGGACTTTTTAGAACCTTTGAAAATGTCCAAACACCAGTTCCCCTTTTTTAAAGGGGGAAGACAAGCAGTACCTTTGTTTTGGTTGTAGTCCATCTATTTTATTATGACTTTGTTTTTTTGTCCTCTGATTTCTCAGTATCCCCTGAGCCGGACGTTGTTTTTCGTTTCAGCATGGTTTTCAGTTTGCCGATAAAGGCCGGTTCCAGGGGGTTCTTATAGTTGCAGCGGGGGCAGTGAACGCTGTGGCACCCGCCGGAACAGCCGCCGCAGCCGCGTTTTGCCAGGTTCTCATCGAATTCGTGTCCGCAAAATCCGCAAATCATCTTCATATCTCCAGGCAACTCAACCCGTCAGGCCGGTTCTAGGAAAGGAGCCCGGTCATAAGCAGGAACCGGTTGAGCACATAACCGCTGCCGTAGGCCAGGAGGCTGACGAATACGCCGATAGCGCCGGCCACCTTCCAGCCGCGCTCCTTTTTCATGATCAGAAACTGGGCCACGCAGGGGATGAACAGGGTCAGCGTCACCGCAGCAACCGTCAGCTGGCGGGCATTCATCAGCCCCTTTGTCTGGAGTTCGTACAGGCCGGCAGCGCCGTAATCCCGGCGGAAGAACCCGAAGATGAAGGCCACGGCCGTTTCCCTTGGCAGGCCGATTGACGCCATCACCGGCGTCATGGCCGTTATCAGCTTCCCGAAGAACCCGGTGATCTTGCCGAGCCAGAGCAGTACCGAGGCCAGTACGAACAGCGGCAGGATCTCCAGAAAATACCATTGCATGCGGGTATAGGTCTTGGTCAGCACGTTGGAAAACTGCGGCAGCCGCATGGGGGGCAATTCCATGTAGAACATGGGGGCCTCGCCCGGCAGAATCCGCGCCGCCAGCAATCCCACCAGCACGAACAGCAAAAGCAGACAGGCGCCCCACACCGCCAGGGCGCCGGGGAACTTGGACAACAGCGCCAGGATTACGCCCAACTGGGCCGAGCAGGGTATGGTCAGGGACAAAAGCACGGTGGCGATAACCCGTTCACGGGTCGTTTCCAGGGTGCGGGTCACCATGGTCGCCATGGTGTCGCAACCAAACCCCAGCACCATGGGGATCACCGCCCGCCCGGTAAGCCCGAACCTCTTGAAGATGCGGTCGACCAGAAGCGCCAGGCGCGGGAAGTAGCCGGTATCTTCGAGGAAGGAGAAGAAGATGAAGAAGGTCGCCACTATCGGCAGGATGATCCCCACCGCATAGCGGATCCCCAGGGTGATGATGCCGTACTCGCCCACGAACAGTTCCTGGATGATCTCCCAGGGGATGACCATCTTGACGATTCCGGTAATCCAGGGGTTGAACATCTCCACAAAGAGCTTTTGTTCCAGCACGTTGACCAGCGTGCCGGCGCCGAATTCGCCGACGAACTTGTACAGCCCGAAATAGAGCACGATCAAGAGTAGGGGGATACCGGTCAGCGGCCGCACCGACATGCGCGACAGCCGCTCGGCCCAGGTAACGACCCGTTTCTCCGGGCTGGTGAACACGTCCAGGACCAACTTCTTGACGATGTCCTTGCGCTCCAGGGAGAGGTCCAGGTGAAACGACCCGCGGCGGTTGAAGGCGATCTCCCGGACCTTTTCGGCAATCACCTCAAACCCTTCGCCCTCCCGGTGGCGCACCAGCGCGGTGATCTCTTCGTCCTGCTGGAGAAGCAGCAGGGCCAGGGCGCGGCGGGAAAGGATGTACTCCCCCTCCATGAGCCCGGCCACCTCGTTGATGTCGTGCTCCAGCAGGCGGCTGTAGGCGAAGTGCGGGGGATTCCCCGCATCGTGACGATAGGCGGTGATGGCGGAACGGATCTCGCCAAGCCCCCGCTTGCGGGTCGTGGCCGCCCCGATCACCGGGATGCCGAGCCTCTGCCGCAGCAGTTCCAGATCGATCTTCAGCCCTATCCGGTCGGCCTCGTCCATGATATTGACCACCAGGATCACCGGCAAGCCGGCCTCGATCAACTGGAGCGTCATGGCCAGCATGCGCTCCAGGTTGCGGGCATCGAGCACATGCAGCACCACGTCCGGCGTCTCGTGCAGCAGGATCTCCCTGGCGACCCGCTCCTCCTCGGTGATGGTGTGGATCGAGTACATTCCGGGGGTGTCGATCACCTCCCAGGGCAGTTCATTGATCACGGCATGGCCGCGGGACACCTCGACCGAGGTGCCCGGATAGTTGGAGACGGTCACGTACGACCCGGTCAGGGCGTTGAACAGCACGCTCTTCCCCACATTGGGATTGCCGACCAGGGCCACCCGCTTGACGCTTGAATTCTTCCCGGGTGCTTCCGTCTGTTTACCGCGGCGCGTTACCATTACACCACCCTTTTATGCCTTTGATTTTCAATTTCAATTACGCCTCAAAAAAAATTACCGCGGTGCTCTACATAGCGCGCACAAACCGTAGATTTCCAGCTTGTGCCTCCTGATCATGAAACCGTGGCGTGCCGCTATCTCCTTCTGCAGTTTTTCGATGGTCTCGTCCTCGAACTCGATGATCGCGTTGCACCCCGTGCAGACCAAGTGGTCATGGTGCTCACCGGCCAATGCGTGTTCATAGCGGGTCTGGCCGTCATGCAGCAGGATCTCGCGGGCCAAACCCGCCTCGGTGAACAGTTTGAGGGTGCGGTAGACCGTGGCGTGGCCGATGCCGGGGTGGCTGGCCTTGATCTTCAGGTACAGTTCTTCGACACTGACGTGCTGGTGGGTGGAAAGAAAGAAATCGAGGATGATGTCCCGTTGCCGGGTGGAGCGGAGACCTTTGGCCGCAGCAAACTCGTTGAATGCCTTTTTCTTTTCGAGGATCATCCCGCCCCCTTGTTGAACTTGAAATTCAATATACGGGACCACTCATAATCTTGTCAACAGTAAAATTGAACTTTCGGAGACGGAAGCAAATTTTCAAAGGCGCCATGCGGACAGCCAGCAAATAGAGATTATATTTGTATTGATGAAACACCGGGGAAATGGTGCTAATATGATGAAAACCCCTTTGATCGAGGAGAGATGGAAACCTACTCATTCAATGCCTTTGCCTTCGGTGGTGAGCTAGACCTGAATCGTCTGGCAAGCGGACTCGGCATATCCCGCAGATACCGCTGGGAAGATTCGATGAAACTCAACCCGGTGACCTTCGCTCCTGCCATGGAAGGCGATGCCGAGTCGGTTCACCTATTCTATTTCGGATGCGCGGTGTTTCTCAACTGTCCGGGCGCAATCGTCGCCCGCTTCCTGGACGGCATCAAGCAGTACGTGGACGTCGTTAAAATCTCCCCCCAACTGGCTTTTCGGGAAGAATACAAGTTGGAGATCGATGCAACCCGCGAAGCGGCCATCACCAATGATTACGCCGTCATGCAGAACTATAATCAGGCGTTTATCGACATCATCTGCTTTGTAATCGCCAAGTCGGTTGCGTTGGAACGGATCGAAGAGCGGGTTGATGCTGTCTTTGACGAGGTGGAGGCGCTGATCGCCAACCTGGGGAAAGGCACACTGGAGCTGCCGGACCGCGATATGGCGCGGCTGGCGTCTTCCATTCTGGGTTTTAAATTTACATCGATTGCGCATATCATGGTACTGGACAAGCCTGACATCACATGGAACGACCCGGAGGCCGACCGTCTCTACCTTACCATGGCGCGTCTGTTCGAGCTGAACCAGCGCTACCAGGAGATCAAGCACAAGTCGGAGACGCTGCTCGACATGACCGATGTCTTCTCCAACCTTTCCCATGCCCGCCGCGCCGCTCGCCTGGAATGGATCATCATCATCCTGATTGCGATCGAGATCATCCTCTATATATTCGAAATCATGCGGCGCCACTAGGACGATCCGTGCCGTACGCAAGTGTCCCGAAACAACAATAGAGAGATTAAGGAGCCGCGTTATGGAAAAAAAGACCGGGATCAAATGGCTGCCGGAGCCGGAGGAAAAGGATTATCCCGCGGCAGCATCGTACTTAAGCCTGCTGTACGACAAAAAGAGCGTAAATGCAATCACCGGCAAGCTGAAGGCTGCCCCGGTAACCCAGTTCATGGCCAAGGACATATTCAGGGCCTCGGGGTTATCATTGCTGGGGGTCAGCAATTCCCACGTCGAGAAAGACCGCAGGAAAATCGAGGACGGGAAGCCGTTGTCGCCGATTCTGCTGGTGAGGGATGAGCCAAACGTCAGAGTCATCATCGCAGACGGTTATCACCGATTGTGCGCCGCTTATTCTTTTGACGAGGATGAGTGTATCCCGTGCAAGATCGTCTAATACCAATAACTTGAGTTCAAGGGGGCGAAGTGTTATATAAGAGCTGCGTAATAATTCCCGATTCAACCCATAAAGCGCATTGTTGTCAAAAAACTCCGCAAGCGGCAGCGTTGCGAGGTTACGCCGGTCAGGAGATACAAAAATTGTGGGATTAACCCAAATCGACAACCTTGAAGCGGGTATGACCCTGGCAAACGATGTTCACGACCGCGCCGGCAGGTTGCTGCTGGGAGCCGGGGTTGAGTTGAGCCAGAAACATCTCACGATATTTCGGACATGGGGTGTGATGGAGGTGGACATCGCGGGGCCTGAGGATGGCGACCAGAACAGCCATCTTCCCGCGGAGGTCACGCACGAACAGATGGACGCCGCCATGACGGCACTCGCACCGCTTTTTCGCAACAGCGACCAGGGGCATCCGGTTATGCGCGAACTGCTCCGCCTCGCGGCTGTGAGAAAGGCCTCCCATGAGCCCTCCTGAACGCGCCCACATCACCCTGGAGCGGCTTGTCGATCAGACGCGGACGATCTATTCCCTACCTTATTTCTATGAACGCTTCAATGAGGCCATCAACCACCCGCGCAGCTCCATCGCCGATATCGCCAAGATCATCATCGAGGACCAGGGCCTGACCGCGCGCATCCTCAAACTGGCCAACAGCCCGATGTTCGGGTTTTATGCCGGGGTTGACTCTATCACCAAGGCGGTGACCATCATCGGTACGCAGCAACTGCGCGACCTGGCTTTTGCCGCCTCGGCCATGGGGGTCTTCAAGGGTATCCCCGAAGAACTGATGAATATGGCCTTTTTCTGGCGGCACAGCATCTCCTGCGGCATTATCGCCCGCAACCTGGCGACCTGCCTGCGCGAGAGCAACGTGGAGCGTTTCTTCGTGGCCGGCATGCTCCACGATGTAGGGCAATTGATCATGTGCGCCGCCATTCCGGACACGGTCCTCGAGCTTTTGGCATTGAGCCGGTCGCGAGAGGAACATTATCACCATACCGAACGGAACTTGCTGGGATTTGACCATGCAGACCTGGGAGGGGCGCTTTTGCAGGCCTGGAAGCTTCCGGCCAACATCTTCGAACCGGTGGCCTGTCACCACGCCCCCCTGATCGCGACCCAGTTCCCTCTGGAAGCAGCCATCGTCCATCTGGCGGAAATCATCTGCCAGGCACTGGAGTTCGGCGCCAGCGGCGAATGGTGCGTTTCTCCCCTTGAACCGGCGGCCTGGGAACGCCTCGGCTTGCCGGTAAACATACTGGCAACGATCCTGAATCAGTCGGAAACGCAGATCGAGGAAACCTTATCCATTCTGATGGAGGGGCAATGAAATCTAAAAGCTCCCCTCTTTCCCATGAATTTCTCCAGGAACGTGTCCAGTATCTGGAAGAAGCCAACCGGCGTTACATGTCGATCCTCGACATGCTTGCGTCGAGCCTGGATTTCCAAGGCGACCTCAACCACGCCAAGGACTTTTCAGCCATTTTCCGCGCTACCCAGACCCAGGTCTGCAGGATACTTGTGTGCCGCAACATGGGATGCCTTGAGGCGATGGAGGATGGCAGTTTCGAGCTGACATCCTGGGAACCCGGGGATGCCCGGAAAGAGATTCAATCCGAGATCGAAGCAAAGATCATGGACGGGACCTTCGCTTGGGCCCTGAACCGCAACCAGGCCATCCTGGTGCCGCTTGCCGGCAACCGTACCCTGCTCCTGCACTGCATCGCGACCCGCTCCAGCATTCAAGGGATGTTTGCGGCCATCCTGCCCGGAGACTCGACCGCGGTGGATGCGGCAGCCCTCAATGCCCTCTCCATCGTGCTGTACACCTGCGCCCACGCCCTGGAGAGCACGATACTCAACGCCAAATTGCTCGAAAACATGGCTACCCTTGAGGAGAAGGTCCAGGAACGGACACACGACCTGGCGCTCGCCCGCGAACTGGCCGAAGAGGCCAGCCGCGCCAAAAGCGCCTTTCTTGCCAACATGAGCCACGAGATCAGGACCCCCATGAACGGGATCATGGGGATGACCGATCTCCTGCTCACAGGCGGACTCACCCCCACCCAGGAACGACAGTTCCACCGCGCCATCATGGACTCGGCCGACAGCCTGATGGTCATCATCAACGACATTCTCGATTTTTCCAAGATCGAGGCGGGCCGGATCGAACTCGACCACTCCCCATATCTTCTGCGCACGGTTATCGGGCAGGTGCTGCGTTCCCTGGCGCCCAAGGCAGCCGAGAAAAAGCTGGAACTACTCTGCGCCCTGGAAACGAACGTACCCGATGCTCTGATCGGCGACGCCGGAAAACTCCGGCAGGTGCTGGTCAATCTCGTCGGCAATGCCATAAAATTCTCCGAACAGGGCGAAATCGCCGTGCACGCCAATGTCCAGGCAGACGATGGCGACCAGGCGCTGCTTAGGTTCTCGGTCAGCGACCAGGGGTTCGGGATCCTCCCTGAAGCCTGCGGCCGGATCTTCAACATGTTCGAGCAGGCCGACTCGTCCACGACCAAACGTTTTGGCGGCACCGGCCTCGGGCTGACCATCTCCCGTGGGATCGTTGAACTGATGGGGGGCGGAATCTGGGTCGAGAGCACGCCGGGACAGGGGAGTACCTTCCATTTCACCGTCCGCGTTCAGGTCCAGCAACACGTGTCGCCCCGTCCCGAACCGGCCGAGTTGATCGGACAGCGCATCGTGGTCGTGGAGCAGATAGAGCTGAACCGCCGCACGCTGGCCGGATGCCTGAACTCATGGGGAATGCACACGTTTGTGGCGGCGGACGCGGAAGAGGCATTGGAACTCATACCCCGCATGGCTTTCGACCCAAAGCGGCCTCTGCTGGCGCTGGTGGATTTGCAGACACTGGGCCCGGACTGCTGGAGCCGGATGGAGCGGATTCGGGAAGCCGGTGACACCCCGGTGACGATGATCGCCATGACCAGTGCCGGGATTCGCGGTGATGCCGAACAATGCCGCCAACTGGGGATTGCCGGGTATCTCACCAAACCGTGGGTACACGACGAACTCAGGGGCGTCATCCTGGCGGTCCTGACCGGCCGTGGCGAAGGGCAGCAGGCGCCGGTAACCCGCCACACCGTGCTGGAGGATCATGCCCGTCTCGACATCCTGGTGGCCGACGATGTGGAGGTTAACCGGATGCTGGCCTTGACCATCCTGGGCAAACAGGGGCACCTGATCACCCTGGCGACCAACGGCCAGGAGGCTGTTGATGCCTATGCCGCCGGACATTTCGACCTCATCCTGATGGATGTTCAGATGCCGGTCATGGATGGATTGCAGGCCACGAGACGGATTCGGGAGTTGGAGAAGGGTACCGGCCAAAGATGCTCCATCCTTGCCCTGACGGCCTACGCCGGCCAAAAAGACCGGGACACATGCCTGGCCGCAGGTATGGATGGGTACCTTTCCAAACCCTTCAAGGCCGCTGAGCTTGAATGTGCCTTACACGAACAGTGTGGTCTGGCGCCCTCCCCCTGCGAGCCTGATCCGAAACCATCCGACCCCGGAGGGGATGGAGAAGAGGATATGCAGGTATTCGACCGCGGAGGACTGCTTTCCCGCCTGGGTGGGAAGACCGAGCTGGTCGGCAAATTCGTAGCGCTTTTCCGCACAGGCATGGATGGGAATCTGGCAAAACTGCTTGCTGCCGCGGAGAACCGGGATATCGAGGGGATACGGTTGAACGCCCACACGATCAAGGGCTCGGCCGGCAACATCGGAGCGCCGCGAGTCCAGGATATCGCCGGCCGCATCGAGAAGGCCAGCCGGGAAGAAAGACTAGATGAGGCGCTGGCCTTGTTCCCCTGTCTGAGCGGCGAATATGATGCATTTGTTCGCCTGATCGAGAGGGACGCATGATCGGAACTGCGCGGTCCCGCACGCAGGATTTCCAAAGGAGGACAAAAATGGAACTCAGAAAATGTCTTATCGTGGATGATGATTTGCTGGGGCGTGAACTCATCGCTAGTCCGCCCGTCATTACCCCTGTCCGACGAAATACCTGACAATATCGTTGTAGAACGCCAAAAGCATCAGCCCCAAAAGCAGCATCAGGCCGACCTGCTGGGCATATTCGCGCGCCTTCCGGCTGACCGGGCGGCGGAAGACGAGTTCCCAGAAAAAGAAGAAGAGATGTCCGCCGTCAAGAACCGGCACCGGCAGGAGGTTGAGCACCCCCAGGTTGACGCTGAGTAACGCCATGAAGGCCAGGAAGCTGGAGCCGCCGGCTTGGGCCGTTTCTCCGGCCATCTTGGCGATCATGATCGGTCCGCCGAGGGTATTCAGCGGCACTACACGCTGGGCCAGTTTTATCAGCGACATGACCGTGATCTCGATCACCTTGCCGGTCTGGATCGTCCCCTTGCCGACCGCCTGGATGGGGCCGAAATGCTCGGTGACGATCTCGGCGGCCGAGGCCACGCCGATGGCGAAACCGTTGACCTTCTCGCCGAACAGGTTCTTGCTTACGCGCGGTTCGGGCAAAATGGTGAACTGTATGTCAGCCGTTTTGCGTTTTACCGCCACAACAACCTGCTTGCCATTGGCCGCGGCAATCGCTTCGGCCACCTCTTCCCAATGCGCTATGGCTTTACCGTTGATGGCGGTTATGACGTCGTTTTTTTGGATCCCGGCCTTTGCCGCCGGCTTGTCCTTCAAGACCTCGCCGATCTTGGTGGTGATGGAGGGCACGCCCACCATGCAGAGCACGATAAAGGTCAGCCAGGCGAAAATCAGATTGAATACCGGGCCGGCCATAACGATGGCGATCCGTGCCAGAGGCGGCTTATGGGCGAAAGAGCGGGTCTTCTCCTCCTCCGTTAGTTCCCGCTGCACGGTGACAGCCTCTCCGGCGCCTCCGACAGCGTTTTCCTCCCCCTCATCCGAAGCGGGGTGATGGGACTCGCCCCCCTCGATGAAGCCCCCCTCGCCGAACATCTTAACGTAGCCGCCTAACGGGAAGGCCGAGACCAGGTATTCCGTCTCGCCGATCTTCTTGCCCACCAGTTTCGGTCCAAAGCCTAGGGAAAATTTTTCTATCTTGACGTTAAACAGCTTGGCCACCAGGAAATGTCCTAATTCGTGGACAAAGATCAATACACCCAGGACGATTACGGCATAGATGACCATCATGTCAGTTCACCCCTCCCCGGCAGATGTCACGCGCCCGGTCACGTCCCCAACGGTCTGCCAGCAGCACCTCTTCGATGGACTTCAGGTTGTGGGCCTGATGGGCATCCATGGTCCGTTCAATGACCCCGGCGATCTGCATGAACCCGATCCGCCCCTCCAGGAATGCCTCGACTGCGATCTCGTTGGCGGCATTCATCACGGCCGGCATGCTCTCCCCATCACTGATGGCGCGGTAGGCCAGGCCGAGGCAGCGGAATTTTTCCCGGTCAGGCTTATAAAAGGTCAGTCCGGAAAGTGCGGTCAGGTCAAGAGGCTTGACACCGGTTGCCAAGCGCTCCGGATAGGACAGGGCATAGGCGATGGGGGCCTTCATGTCGGGCGTGCCCAACTGGGCGATGACACAGCCGTCGATGTATTCGACCATGGAGTGGATGATGCTCTGGGGGTGGATGTTGACGTCGATCTTCTCCACCGGCGCGTCGAACAGCCAGCGCGCCTCCAGCACCTCCAGCCCCTTGTTCATCATGGTGGCCGAATCGATGGTGATCTTGCGCCCCATGCTCCAGTTCGGGTGGTTGAGGGCATCCTGCACGGTGACGCCGGCCAGGCGCTCGGCCGGCGTGTTCAGAAACGGGCCGCCCGAAGCGGTCAGGATGATCCTGGTGATATCCTCGCTGCGATGCCCCTCCATGGACTGGAACACGGCGCTGTGCTCGCTGTCCACCGGGTATAGCTTGACGCCGTTCTCGGCGATCATCTCCATGAAGAGATGCCCGGCGGTCACCAGGGTCTCCTTGTTGGCCAGGGCGATATCCTTCCCGGCCCGGATGGCGGCGGCGGTAGGCGCCAGGCCGGCTGCTCCGACGATGGCGGCCACCACCATCTGTGCCTCGTCGGCGGTTGCTGCGGCGATCAGGCCTTCGACACCTCCCAGGATATCCACCGCCAGCCCGGAACACATCTCCCTGAGACGGGGAACATCCTCCTGGGCGGCAACCACCGCGAGGCGCGGCGAGAACGCCCTGATCTGGCGGGCGAACAGATCAAGATTGCGGCCGGCGGTCATGGCGACCACCCTGAAACGGTCGGGGTATGCGGCAACGATCTCCAGGGTGCTGACACCGATGGAACCGGTGGAACCGAGGATGGTAAGATATTTCATAAAGCGCCCTTGAAAAAGTAAATAACGTAATAATACATGGCCGGCGCAGCGAAGATGATACTGTCCAGACGGTCCAGCACACCGCCGTGGCCGGGGATGACGGTCCCGGAATCCTTGACCCCGAAACTTCGTTTCAGCAGTGATTCGAACAGATCGCCGGCTTGTCCGAGGATACCGATGAACACGGCGGTCAGCACAGCATCCCGGAAGCTCAATTGGTGGAAAAAACCGAACTTGGCGATCAGCGTGCCGCCGATGCTGCCGGCCAGCCCGCCCAGAGAACCCTCGATACTCTTCCTGGGGCTGACCAGCGGGTAGAGCCGGTGTTTGCCGAAGGCGCTGCCGGTGTAATAGGCGGCCGAATCATTGGTCATGACGATCAGCATGAGGACCAGGAGCCATTGACTGCCGAAGGCCGTCTGGCGCAGCATGACCAGGTGCATCAGCAGGAATGGGATGTACAGAAATGCCAGCATGGCATAGGCGATCTCCCGTGCGGCATCGGCCACCTCCCGGACACGGAAGAGGAACAGGAGGGCAAAAGCCAGGAACAGGAGGGCAACGCCTGCCAGGGCATGGTGGTGATCGCCGAGAAAGGGGATGAAAACAAGGGCCGTTCCGCAGGTTGCCGCCAGCCAGGCCTCGACGGTCCTGTCCGGGAGGGCCATACGGTAGAATTCGTGAATGCCGATAAAGACGAAGACGGCCAGCAGGCAGGCGAACAACAGCGGGCTCCCCTTGATAATGGTCAGAATCAGGACCGGCAGAAGGATAAGCGCTGAGATCAGGCGTTTAATAAGGAGCCCCTGTTCAGTAGTTGGCCGCTGGTTTTGCCGAAACGCCGTTCACGGGACTGGAAATCGGCCAGTGCCTTGTGAAACTCGTTGATGGTGAAGTCGGGCCAGTAGGTTTCGGTAAAATACAGCTCGGCATAGGCCAACTGCCACAACAAAAAGTTGCTGATACGCATTTCACCGCTGGTACGGATCAGGAAGTCGGGATCGGGCAGGCCGCCGGTGTCGAGATAATCGCCGAAAACATCCATGGTGATCTCGTCCGGCTTGAGCTTGCCGGCCGCCACGTCACGGGCCAGCCGGCCCGCGGCAATGCTGATCTCCTGCCGGCCTCCGTATGAAAGCGCCAGGGTCAGCACCATGCCGGTATTGACGGAGGTCTCGCGAATGGCGTCATCCAGGGTTGCATTGACATCGTCTGGCAGCTCGCTACGGTTGCCGATAACATTGTAGCTGATGTTTTTGCGCATCATGCGCGCCGTTTCCTGGCGGATGTACTTCTTGAGCAGCGCCATAAGCGCCTTGACCTCCATTGCGGGGCGCGACCAGTTTTCCGAGGAAAAGGCGAACAGGGTCAGGTATTTGATGCCCAGGAGGGAGGATTGCTCCACCACCATCTTGATGGTCTCAGCCCCACGCTGATGCCCCACGATGCGTTTGAGCATTCGCTGCTGCGCCCAGCGTCCGTTGCCGTCCATGATAATGGCAAGATGCGTGGGCAGTCTGCCCGGATCGAGCGGTTCCATCAAACTTCCAGGACCTCTTTCTCTTTATGTGCCGCGGCCTCGTCTATCCTGGTCTCGAAGCCCTTGGTGATATCCTGCACGTCTCTTTCGTATTTCTTCAGTTCGTCTTCGGTGATCGCCTTGTCCTTCTCCAGCTTCTTCAGCTTATCCATCGCGTCGCGGCGGATATTGCGCAGGGCGATCTTGTCCTCTTCGGCCTTTTTCTTGAGGTCCTTGACGATTTCCTTGCGGCGCTCCTCGGTTAAAGACGGCAGGTTGAGGCGGATGACCTTGCCGTCGTTGGAGGGGGTCAGGCCGATATTGGCATTGAGGATGGCCTTTTCGATGGGGCCGATCATCTTGGCCTCCCACGGGGCGATGGTGATGGTGCGCGGCTCCGGCACCGCCAGGGTGGCCACCTGGCTGATGGAGGACGGGTTGCCGTAATAGTCCACCTTGACCACGTCCAGAATGCCGGTGCTGGCACGGCCGGTCCTGATCCTCTGGAATTCTCCCTTGAGAACGTTAACGGTCTTTTCCATGTGTGACTTCATGTCGTCAATCACGGACTTTGGCATGATGTTATTCTCCTTGTACTATGGTTCCGATTTCTTCGCCGCAGATGACCTTCTTGATGTTTCCCCCGGTGGTCAGATCGAAAACGACAATCGGCAGGTTGTTGTCCATGCAGAGGGAGGTCGCCGTGGCATCCATAACCCGCAGCCCCATCCCGAGCACTTCGAGATACGTAAGTTTCGGCAGTTTGACCGCCGTGGGATCCTTCTTCGGGTCGGCCGAGTACACGCCGTCCACCTTGGTTCCCTTGAGGATCACCTGGGCGTTGATCTCCATGGCCCGCAGGCTGGCTGCGGTATCCGTGGTGAAGTACGGGTTGCCGGTGCCGGCGCCGAAGATCACCACACGCCCCTTTTCAAGATGACGTACGGCCCGCCGGCGGATATACGGCTCGGCCACCGCCTGCATGGCTATGGCCGACTGGACGCGGGTGGAAACGCCCTCCTTCTCCAGGGCATCCTGCATGGCCAGGGAGTTGATCACGGTGGCCAGCATCCCCATGTAGTCGGCGCTAGCCCGATCCATACCCTTTGATGAGGCGGCCAAGCCGCGGAATATGTTGCCGCCGCCGATCACGAGCGCCAGCTGAACCCCCATGTCCACCACCTCTTTGATCTCCCGGGCAATGGTACTGATGGTCAGCGGATCGATGCCGTATCCCTGGTCGCCGGCAAGCGATTCACCGGACAGCTTCAAGAGCACTCTGGAAAATGACGGCCTGTTCATGGTCTGGCTCCGGTCTTGAATGTGATGATGCATGTAGTCGTCAGGTTTGAGATGATGCCGGGGCGGCGTATATAAAAAAAGCCGGCCATTGCGGCCGGCTTCGGCGTCTTTTTACAGGCCGGCCGCTGCTGCCACCTCGGCAGCAAAGTCCGATTCCTTCTTTTCCAGCCCCTCACCGAGAACATACTTGGTAAAGCGGCGGATCGACATATTCTCACCGATCTTGGCGATGGTTTCATTGAGGTACTGCTGAATGGTCTTATCCGGGTCCTTGACGAAGGACTGCTCCAGGAGGCAGACATCTGCGTAGAATTTGTTGACCTGGCCTTCGATGATCTTCTCGATGATGTTTTCCGGCTTGCCGGTTTCGCGGGCCTTGGCGCGGTAGATCTCCTTCTCGCGCTCCAGAACGTCGGCAGACACCTCCTCGCGGCGCACACAGGCAGGCGAAGCGGCAGCGATATGCATGGCAACGTCCTTCACGAACACCTGGAAGTTTTCATTCTTGGCAACAAAGTCGGTTTCGCAGTTGATCTCGACCATGACGCCGATCTTGCCGCCGGCATGGATATAGCAACCGACAGCCCCTTCCGTGGCGACCCTGCCGGCCTTCTTGGCGGCAGCGGCCAGCCCCTTCTTGCGCAGGTAATCCACGGATTTCTCAAAATCACCGGTGCTTTCTTCAAGGGCCTTCTTGCAATCGAGCATGCCGGCCCCGGTCGATTTTCTCAGTTCGTTGATCTGTGCAGCGGTAACAGCCATCATATCCTCCTTCCCCCTGACAGGGGCTCAATGTAATCAACGTTTATTCGGCAGAGTTCAACCCTCAACCCTCAACCCTCAACCCTCAACCGGACTCAATCAGCGTTTATTTGGCAGCCACATCGGCAACTTCTTCCGCCACTTCTGCAGCGACAAACTCCTCGGTTACCTCTTTATCGGACTGGAGGGCGGCATTACGGGCCAAAGACCCCTCGATGGCGGCATCGGCGATCTTGGAACTCAACAGACGAATGGCACGGATGGCATCGTCGTTACCGGGGATGACGTGGTCGATGGGATCGGGATCGCAGTTGGTGTCAACGATGGCCACAACGGGGATACCCAGCTTGTTGGCCTCCTGGACGGCGATCTCCTCGTTCTTGGGGTCGATGACGAACATCAAGCCGGGAAGTTTGTGCATCCCTTTGATGCCGCCCAGGATCTTCTGGAGTTTTTCGCGATCCTTATTGAACTGGAGGGACTCCTTCTTGGTGTAGGCCTCGACGGTGCCGTCCTCGAACATGGCGTCGAGTCGCTTGAGACGGTCGATGCTCTGCTTGACGGTGGCGAAGTTTGTCAGCATGCCGCCCAGCCAGCGCTGGTTGACGTAATACATGCCGCAACGGCTCGCCTCTTCGGCCACCGAGTCCTGGGCCTGCTTCTTGGTGCCGACGAACAGAATGGTGTTGCCGCCTTCGACCGATTCTTTTACGAAGTTGTACGCGGATTTGAAATAGCGGACGGTCTTCTGCAGGTCAATGATGTAAATCCCGTTACGCGCCCCGAAGATGTAGGGTTTCATCTTGGGGTTCCAACGCTTGGTCTGGTGGCCGAAATGGACGCCGGCCTCAAGCATGGCTTTCATCGAGACGTTGATCATGAGCGGATTTTATCCTCCAGGATTGACGGAACGCCGACATCCTATCAAATTAACGCCGCGGATGCTAGCGCCGGGAAGGCGAGATTTTCGCGACGGGGTCGGGAAGGGTCCGCGCGTAGGCG
>PLYK01000123.1 GCA_003151775.1 Geobacter sp.
GGGCGGCGGCGCGACGCATCTTGAAGAAATACATGGCGAGCATTGCAAAGGCAAACGCGACGAGTAGCACCATCGTGAAGAGGTGGAATAACGAGACGCCAAGCACACCGTGGGTCGCCTCGCTCACGACCGGAGAGGAGAGCCTCATCTCCTGCTTGAACCACGCGAGCGCGACATCGCGAGGCGCCCGGCCGTCGGCGAGCGCGCGGCGCGCGGCGATGCCGCTTTCCAATTGCGCCGTGCCTTCGCGCAGGCGCGTCATGGCCTCGTGCATTGCCGCGTAATCGCCGGACTGCGCGCCGGCGTTGAGTGTGTCGAGCGCCTGCCCCATCAGCGCTGCTCCGGCGTGCATCCGCTCGACGGCCTGCCGTTGCACCTCCTGCCTTTTTTCCGGCGTCAGTTCCGGCAGGGCCATGAGAGAAGGATACAACTCCTTTGGTGGCGGCGCGCCCATCGGCTTCATCATTGCGCCCATGTCTCCCATGCCGCCTGGCGGACCCGCGCCTGCCGGCGGACCCATCCCGACGGGCCACGGATGTCCACCTGCCGCGGGCATAGCGCCCATCGCCGAAGTCGCGCCGGGCGTGGCCGGGGTTGCTCCGGCTCCCGCTGCGGCGGGGTGATGACTGGCGTGTTCATCGGGTGACTGCGCGCGCAGACCCGGCGCCCCGAGCAGCCCGACCAGCAGGCAGAGAACGCCCCGCGATGCAATGCTGACGCGCCCGACAGCGCGTTTGGTTTCGGAACGGTCCATCCTCAACTGATTTCCAGTCTGACCTCGTGTGTAATGTTCCCTCACATGTCTTTCATGCCGCCAGCCATTGGAGCCGCAGCGGGAGCCGCAGCGGGAGCGGCAGAAACGGGCGGCGCGAAACCAGTGAGAATTTTGCGTTGCTCGTCGTTTAGGATTTTGGCGGCACTCCCGACCGCGCTGATGAACCGCAGGCGCGCATCGCTCTTGAGTTTCTCGATCTCCGCAACCTTGGCTTCGATCTGGGAGTTATCCGGTTGACCGGCAGCGGTGAGAGTCCAGAGAGCTTGTTCGGCTTCCTGCACACTTCGGCTGGTACTCGCCTTGTCCAGCGCCGACTGTTCCTTGATTTGATTGAGCGCCGACTGCTGCTCAGTGCTCAGCGCGATGTGCTGCGGGTGATCGAGGAAAAAACCGGTCGCCCCGATGTGATAAAGATGCGATGCGCCAGGAAAACCTGGCAGCGATGAGGACATGGAAATGCTGGAACCCCCTTTGCCACCCATGCCACCCATCATCCCTGCCATCTCCATTTTATCCATATCCATCATTCCCATGCCCCCGCCTCCGGAGGAGCCGCCACCCATGCCACCCATGCCACCGCCCGGCGCGGCTCCTCCCATCGGTGGACCACCCGGCATTGGGCTCCCACTCATGCCGCCCATCATTTTGTCCATCATGCCTTTCATCTNNGCCACCGCCCATGCCACCCATGCCGGCAGTTCCCCCTTGCATCGGCATTGGGCCGGATGATGAGCGGGATTGCTGTTGAAAAATGGACTCGAGTCGATGCATTTTGGCGCGCAGTTCCGCCAACTGATCGGCGTCCGGCGCGCCGCTAGCCGTGCCACCTTTGCCACCGCCTGTCATGTCCATGCCGGCCATTCCTCCCTGCATCGGCTTTGGGCTCGAACCCATGCCTGGCATCGGCCTGATGCGAGCCGGGTTTGCAGGTTCCATCGGCGTCGCGCCGAGGGCAGGCGATTGCTCGGGTTGCGGCTGGGTAATGGCCTCCAGTCGCTGAATTCTGGAGAGCATTTCCGCCAACTGCGCCTCGACGGTCTGCCCGCCCGCCTGACTGGCGGCAGCGGCCACATGAGCCGCATGCGCTGGGTCGATGGGCGCTTCAGTCGCGAAGGTTTTCTGTTCGATGCTCACGAAGGCTACCACCGCCAGCAGGCCGGCACCGATGAGACAGGTTGCGATAATTGGGACTCGCTTTTTCGTAGTTCGTTTGTGTTGTGATTTTGGTTTCATTTCGCGCCTCAATGCTGTGATCGGTTACTTCTTCATTTCCCCCATGTCCTTCATGGAACCGCTGCCAGGTTTGGTCGCGGAGCAAAACATGGCGTCGTCACCGCACTTGGAACAGACATGCTTTACTTCGGCGTCCTTGCCTTCGCCTTTACCGGTGGCGACGACTTCCACGGTGCCACCGCAGCCGTGACAAACAACCTTTTCCCCGATGGTCATCATTTTGACGTGCGCCTTGTCGGTGGTTACTTTCTGAATCATGACCTCTTTGCACTTGCTGCAGGTCATGGACATGGAGTCGCCGGGCTTCAATGCTTCCGCCTGGGCTTGGGTGGTGATGTGGTTGAGCATCATCATGTGCTCCCCGCCTTTCATCGGCTTCATCGGTTCTTGCCCTTGGGCAGCGACCAGTAGCAATGCTGATATTGCCAACGCGACCGCAAATCCCGCACTGATGCTTATTTTACTGAGAATATTGTGTTTCATTTTCATAATTCTGTCTTTCATTTTCCTGCGAACTGTTTATTTTGTTGTCATCAAGGATGACTCAGTGAGGGTGGCATCCAGTAACGCCGAGGACGGCGACGAGGAGCGCCAATGTCATCAGTGCCGGCCGTAGCCATTTTGAGTTTGAAACCGCCGTGATTACGTAGTTGATCGTGTTTTTCATTTTCATAATTTTATTTTTCTTTCTGACTGTTGCTTTGTGGTTTCTCGTTGCTGAAATGACCGTCCATTACATGCCGGACTCCATCATCTTGGCGGCCCCGCCCCTGCCCGCGCCAAAGACCATTCCCCGCGTAGCTTAGTCCGACTTAACGCCGACTTATTTGGGCATCGTCTGGTGTTCCCCGCCTTTCATCGGCTTCATTTGGTCATCGGTGCTGCTGTTTGTCGCGCAACCAGTCGCCATCGCGCAAGTGACCGCGACCAAACCGAGGCTAATTTTACTGAGGATGCTGTGTTTCGTTTTCATTATTTTTCTCTCATTGTTGTGGGCGCCTTGCACGTGGTGCGAAGCAGGCCACGGCAAATTCACTTCTTCTCCATGCCTTTCGTGGGACCAGCGCCGGGCGTGGTCGTGCAGCAAAAAGCGGAGTCATCGCCACACTTGCTGCAAGTGTGAACGTATTCGGACGCCGACACTTTGCCTCCCTGACCAGCGGGAACGTCCTTCATGGAGAACTCGCCACCGCAGCCCGGGCATTCGTGCTTCATTTTGGGTTCAAACCAGCCGTGGAAGTCCTTCTTCGTATCCACCTTCGACAGGAGGACAGTCTGGCACTTCGCGCAAACCATCGCGACGGTCTCACCTTTGAGCACCTTTGCGGCCTGCTCCTGGCTTCGCAAAATATACGGCGCAAAGTCTAAACTCGATCCTGCTTCCACTTGGGTTGGAAGAAATCCAACCAAGCCGAGTGATGTCGCCAGCACAGCCACGCGCGTTCTATTGATTATGCTTTTCACTGTTCGTTCGCTTTCTTGGTTTCGCTTCCTGCCAGGAGCGCTTATTTTTTCTCATTCTCGCTTAGCCGCAGCAGCATCCTGACTTACTCTCGGGCTTGCCTCCGGCGGGCGCGGACAGAAACTTTTGCCGACAGTGGTCGCTGCAAAAGTAGAAGGTCTTTCCATCGCGTTCGGCGTGNNCTTCGTCCACGGTCATTCCGCAGATCGGGTCTTTGGTCACGGATTTCGATTCTATCATGGTCATGTTACTTTCTTTGTTTTTTGTCACTGTTTTGGATTCCGGTTTTCACGATTGCTTCGTGTTAATCGAAAATATTTGGTCCCGTTTTTGAGGAGGTTGGTCATTTGTTCACTCTCGGATCGAATATGCTTTCAGGGAACGGTGTCCAAATAGATATGTCATAAGTGAGCATAAAGTTGGCGCAGTCGAGGCACGGCGGCCTCTTCCGCGAGTCGTTCGCGAATGGCATGACGAAGCCAGCGGATGAATTTGACACTGCGCTGAGTAGCCGTCCGGGCGGTTAGAAGCAGGGTCGGAATTGCTCTTCCGATGATGCCAGCCTGTTCGGCCAGTTCGGATTGACGCCGGGCTCTGCGATTGTCCTCGGCGGTGTTCGTGACGCCGTGTTCCTGCTCGAGTCGGCGCTCGTAGAGCAACAGAAGGTTGTGTGCGAGGGCCAGAAATTGCCCTTGGGTCGACTTAGCCACCAAGCCGCTGCCCCAGGCTTTCCGCTCATGGAGCTTGTTCTTGATTTCGTCGAAGACCTTCTCGATGTCCCAACGCCTGCGGTAGAGTTCAACCAAGACTCCGGGCGGCAGGTCCGGCTCGTTGGTCAGAAACTCATACCTGTCGCCCGTGCCGGGTTCGACATAATGGATGAGCCGCAAACTCGATCCCTCCCGTGTGACCACGCGATCGTCTTGCGTCACCCCCGCGTTACGCGGATCGCTCCGGTCGAACGCCCGGCTTTCCTCCCAGCCAAAGACCATCCCCTCTTTGGGCCGGCTCAGGAAATAGACCGCGCACTCGTGCCGGCAGCGTTTCCAGTATCCAAAATCAATTCCGGCCTTGTCATACACGATGATGACCCGGCGCCCCTTGCGGACTCTCTGGCGCAAGCCGCGCGGCGTGAGCCGCTTGAGCATGCTCATGTCGTGCTCGTGCAAACCTTCGGCCGCCGTCAGATGACCCAATTGATGTCCGCGCAGATTCAGGCTGTAACAATGGCCCACAGCCATCTTGACCCCCTCATGCCGCGGGTCATGCGTCGCCGCCTGATGCCAGTGCCCGTCCAGGGCGAAGCACTCGTAGTTTGAGAGTTCCGGCAGTTCGGCGAGCCGGTCGTCAAACTTGGCGGAATCCAACAGGGCCAAATTGACATCCTGGAGGACAGAAAGCCGGCGCTCACTGTGGAGGGATGCAAAATAATTGGAGTGCTTGGGGGTGCCTTCAAACCGCGGGCCATGCTCCTGCAGAAAGCCGCGACCGCTCGGCGAGGACTCGAGAACCCGCTGCAGCCCCAGTCTCATCCAGTTCTCATCCGAAAGTTCCGGACACGGTCTGGCGGCGGCGGAAGCCGCCGCCAGACCGGCGAGGGGTTGAAAAAAAGCGTCGTTCACATTGGGGATATTTTTAGATACAGTCATTAAGGTCAAAAAATTTTTGACCTTATTTGCGTCAAGCTAATTCTTTACATTTCTTTTGCGGTTTTGCGGNNTTGCCTAACTATATGGACACCGTTCGCTTTCAGGATGCAAACCGTTGGCCGTCCCCAGACCTACAGGTGGCTGATTGGGCAAGCAAAAGCCTCTTGCTCGCACATCGAACATTTGTGATGGAATTTCCCTTCCTTGAAAAAGGTTGAGATCGCTCCGTGGCAATGCGGACATGAATGTTGCCCCTTTTCCAACGAAAGCGGCGATGAAGGCGCCGACTCGAAGCCATCGGAACCAAACTGGGATGGTTTATCCACGAACGCGACCATTTTGCACTGTGGACAAACCAATGCGTGGGTATTTCCTTTTGATGAGGCACACCCGGTTGCCACCAGGGCGACCACCGCGGCCATCATCAGGACAAATCTAGGCCCGACCGATTTTAGGTTTTTCATTTTGTATTCCAGTTAATTGCGCGTCGCGGTGGCGACCGGGGCTGCTTGAAGCAGAACCCGCCGGTCCCACCACGTGCGTTGCTGACTGTTCATCGCCTGCTGGTGGTATTCGTCGGCAGTGCGCAAAACGCGTCGCGACAATTACTTTTTCTCTTCTTCCATTCCTTTGGTCGCGCCGCTGCCGGGCTTGGTCGCGCAGCAGAACGCGGAGGATGCGCCGCATTTTCCGCAGACGTGTTTGACCTCGTCGTGCCCGCCTTTGCCAGCGCCCACGACAGTGATCGTGCTATTGCAGCCGGGGCAAAGATGCTTCTCGCCCAGCGCCATCGTTTTATAGTGTCCCTTTTCCGTGGTAACGGTCTGGACCGTCACCGATTTGCACTTGGCGCAAACCATCACGATGCTATCACCGGGCTTAAGTTCCTCCGCTTGGGCCGGTGTGTTGATGTGGTTGAGCATCATCATATGCTCCCCGCCTTTCATCGGCTTCATCGGTTCGTCCGCACGAGCCGTGACTGGCAGCGAAGCTGCCATCGCCAAGGCGAATGCCGCGCTCATGCCGAATATGATTTTGAATGTTGTCTTTTGCGTTTTCATCTTTGTGTCTTTCGTTTGTTTTACTGACTTTGCTTTTTGTTTCGGAACAAACCCGCGAACTGGCTGTCGTTCAGCCATAATCATGGGTTCAATGGATTGTTTCAGGGTCTTTGCCGGTCTTGAGCGCCTCGTGAACGATTGCGATCAACCTCTACGGCCCGTCTTGTTTTGATGCGAAACCCCAAGCGCCCGCCGCGCGGGCCAGACGTTCGGTTCGGGACACGTCGAACATCGTGGTTGCTACAATCGGCAGCGCGGGAGACCGCTCGTGCAGTGCTTTGATCAGGTCCAGGCCGCTGGAGGTCTTGAGTTGAATGTCCGTCAATACAACGTCCGGTTGGAGCGACGCGATGGCAGCCAGCGCCTCCTGCGCGTCCTCGGCCTGCCCGCACACGGCCAGATCGGATTCGCGTTTAAGGGCTTCCACGATGCTTCGGCGCATCAGGGCATGATCCTCAATCACGAAAACTCTGCTCTTCATATATCGCACGGCGTTTTGTCCTCCTCGCTTCGATTCAACTCTTCCGCGAATCTTTCTGTTGAGCTCGCTTTGGTTTCGTTGCCAGACCCATCTTCTTTCACGTAATCATTATCGCTGCGGTGAAGCGGATTCCTATTGGCGTAAAAGACACGCGCGTATAGGGCGGGGAAGCCGCCTCCGATAAAGAAAATGCTTAGGCGGATATACGGGATTCCGGCTTCCTTGCCAATCGAGAGAAGCGCCCTTGAGCCGTTTTCATGACAGTTCAATTAAAGGTTCGGCGCCATGCAAATGGGATGACTCACCAGGCCGCGCCCCACCCGGCTGCGCCGGACTGGCAGGCCTGCCCCGGTCATTCGCCATAAAATAAAGCACTGGCACGGCCATGCGGCTGATGAACAACGACGCGATCTCACCGGCCATCAATGCAATGGCCAATCCTTGGAATATCGGATCGCCGAGAATGACTGACGCGCCGACAACGACCGCCAACGCGGTCAAAAGCATCGGACGAAAACGAACAGCCCCGGCATCGACAACGGCTTCGCCGAGGGGCATGCCCTCGGCCACACGTTGTTCGATGAAATCCACCAGAATAATGGAGTTACGGACCACGATGCCGGCGCCAGCCATGAATCCGATCATGGAAGTGGCGGTAAAGAAAGCGTTCATCAGCCCGTGTGCAGGCAGGATGCCGACGAGGGAAAAAGGGATCGCCATCATGACGATGAGAGGAGTCAGGAAGGATCGAAACCACCCGACCATCAGAATAAAGATTAACACAAGGACGGCGGCAAACGCGGTGCCCAGATCGCGGAACACTTCAATGGTGATATGCCATTCGCCATCCCATTTCATCGAAGGCGCGTCATCCGTGAAGGGCTGACCGGAATTGTAGATTTTGAGCGGCGTGCCGTTGCCTCCGAACTCACGCGTGTCGAGCGCACGCAGCGCCTTGTTCATGTTCAAAATGGCATAGACCGGACTCTCCACGACACCCGCCACGTCGCCGATGACGTAAGTGACCGGCATCAGGTTCTTGTGGTAGATGCTCTTTTCCACGTTCGTTTGCTCGACCTTGATTAGTTCGCGCAAGGGCACGAGTGGCGCGGCGGGATTAGCGGTGGAGCGAACGCGCAACGCGAGCAACTCCTCCGGCGTGGCGCGACTGGCACGCGGCAGTTGCAGAAAAATATCAACGTCCTCCTTGTCGCGCGGGACGTGAAGCAAACCCACCTGCACGCCGCCCACGGCGATCCGTAGCGTTTCGGAAATGGTCGCCGCGCTGATGCCGTTCAGAGCCGCCTTTTCCTTATCAATCACGAACCGCGCCTTTGGCTGGTCGGCTTCGATATACCAATCGGTATCCACGACTCCGGGTGTGCTCTTGAAAACTTGGATAACCTTGTTCGCGAGCGCGAGACGACTCTCCTCGTTCGGGCCATAAATCTCTGCGACCAACGTCTGCAATACCGGCGGGCCGGGCGGCACTTCGGCCACGGCGACTCGCGCGCCGTATTTCGCCGCAATTTCTGTGACGCGCGGACGGATGCGCTCGGCGATGGCGTGGCTTTGGGCCTTTCGTTCGCCCTTGGAGACCAGGTTGATCTGCACGTCGGCGATGTTCGCACCCCGGCGCATGAAGTAATGGCGCACCAGTCCGTTGAAGTTGAACGGCGACGAGACGCCCGCATAAATTTCGTAGTCTGTCACCTCCGGTTCGACGCGGACGGCGGAGGCGATTTCGCGCGCACACTGCGCGGTGTCTTCCAGCGCGCTGCCTTCGGGCATGTTGAGGATGATTTGGAATTCACTCTTGTTGTCGAACGGCAGCATCTTGACCTTCACCCAGCCGATGCCCATCAACGCCATCGCCCCGAGCAGCAAACCAACGATGCTCGCGAGAAAAAGATAGCGCCATTTCCGTTGCGCAATCATCGGCCCCATGACGCGGCGATAAATGCGCGTGAAGAAATCCTCCTCGTGTTCAAACCGGGAGTGCGGGTCGCTGTCCTTGGTGACGGTCACCGCTGCCTCGGTCAGGGTGGAATACTTTTTGCCCCAGCGCAGGATGCGAATCGAAGCCCACGGGGTCACGATGAACGCAATCGCCAGCGAGAAAAACATCGCCGCACCGGACCCGACCGGGATGGGCCGCATGTAAGGCCCCATTAGTCCGCCCACAAAACCCATGGGCAGCAACGCCGCAATCACTGCGAACGTCGCGAGGATGGTGGGGTTGCCCACTTCGTTCACCGCTTCGACCGCGATGACCGACCAATTGCGGCCTCTGTTTTGTGCCAGGTGGAAATGCCGAATGATGTTCTCCACCACGACAATGGCGTCATCCACCAGGATGCCTATGGAAAAGATCAGGGCAAAGAGGGTTATGCGGTTAAGGGTATAGCCGATCAGATAGAAGACCAGCATGGTCAGGGCCAGGGTGACCGGAATAGCAATGGCCGCAACCGCCCCGGCGCGCCATCCCATGAAGAGGGAGATGAGGATCGTGACCGAGAGGGCAGCCAGGAACATGTGGAACAGCAGCTCGTTGTTTTTCTCCCTGGCGGTCTCACCATAGTTGCGGGTCACGGTCACCTGGACATCTGCCGGTATCACTTTCCCTTTAAGGGATTCCACCTTGGCCAGCAAATCATCGGCCACCCAGGTGGCGTTGGCGCCTTTTCTTTTTGCCACTGAAATGGTTACGGCGGCGTAATCCTGCTTCGGATTTCCGATCAGCTTCTTCTGCGCCGCTCCCTGCCCCAGCCCCATGAAAACATAATCCTGCGGTTCGTTAAGGGCATCCTCCACCCGGGCCACGTCGGACAGGTAGACCGGCTTGCCGTTGGCAACCCCGACCACCACGTGCTTGACCGCCTCGGCATTCTCCAGGAAGCCGCCGGTATCCACCAGGGTATCCCTGTTGCCGGCACTGAAGGAGCCCGATGCAAGCGTGGTATTGCTTTTCTGCAAGGCACCGGCTACCTGAAGGGGTGATAATCCGTATCCAGCCATGCGGGGTGCATCCAGAGACACCCGTACCTGGCGGGAAAGTCCCCCCTTAATCTCCACCTCAGCGCTGTTCTCGCTCTTCTTCAGCTTGTCGGCAACTTCCCTGGCCAGCATACGCAGGGTGCCGTAATCATATCGCTCAGACCAGAGGGTCAGGGCAAGGATCGGAACATCATCGATGGACTTGGGTGAAACCAGAGGTTCGCCAGCACCGGGGGGAAGGAGGGCACGGCTGCTCATGACCTTGTTGTAGAGTTTGACCAGCGACTCCTCCATCGGTTCCCCCACCAGGAAGCGGACGGTGATGATGCCCATGCCGGGGCGGCTCATGGAGTAGAGATACTCAACCCCCTTGATCTGCCACAACATCGCTTCAAGAGGTTTGACTACCCGCTCCTGTACTTCGGCGGGCGATGATCCGGGCATCGGCAGATACACATCCACCATCGGTACCGATATCTGCGGTTCTTCCTCGCGGGGGGTCATTATGACCGCGAACAGCCCCAACATCAGCGCCGCTCCCACAATCAGCGGGGTCAATTTCGAGTTAATGAAGGCACGAGCAACCTTTCCCGCAAAACCGAGGTCATTCATGGTTTATTCCACCTTTACGCCTTCCGTAATCTTCTCTGCACCTTCGACCGCGATCCTTTCACCTTCCGACAAGCCCGAGAGAATCTCAAGCCGGCTCCCAATCAATTTGCCGACCTTGACCAAGCGCATACGGGCGATATTATCCTTGTCCAGCACCCATACCGACGTCAGGGCTCCCCGCTCGAAAACGGCTTTTTTAGCAACGGTCAAGCCGATGCTGCCCGTTCCCATTGAAATGGTACCCCTTCCAAACATGCCGGACTTGAGCCCTTTCCGGTTGAGGTTTATCTTGGCGGTAAAGGTTCGAGTGGCAGGATCAACCGCCGGGACAACCTCTGCTATCTGTGCGGTGAAGGTTGCCCCGGCGGCATCCAGTGTCACCTGCACGCTACTGCCCTGTTTGACCTTTGCAGCGAGCGACTCGGGTATGGCAAACTCCAACTGGTACTGGCCTTCATCCTCAATGGTCATTAGTGGCTGGCCAGGGAAGACGGTTGCCCCCAGAGCTGCCAGTTTGCTGGTGACAACCCCGGAAATAGGCGCAACAATTTTCGTATAGCCTGCTACCGCTACAGCGGCTTTTGCCCCTTCCCGGGCCTGTCTGAGGCGTGCTTCTGCCCGTGCGAGACCTTGCGAGGCCAGTTCGCGCTCGGTCTGCTTGATATCGAATTCCTGGCGGGTAACCGCCTGTTCAATGAACAGTTTCTGAAAACGTTCCTGGGTCACATCGGCAAGCCGTTTGCGTGCCAAGGCTTCATCCAGCCCGCGACGCGCCTCTTCGATGCCGGCAACGGCCGATGCTTCATTGGCCTGGTTTTCCCTGGCATCAAGCCGAATCAGAAGCTGACCCTTCTTGATCCTGTCCCCCTCCTGCACGTTCATCGCACTGATTGTACCGGGCAACCGGCTGGAAATCACGGCGCTGGTCCTGGAGCGGACCACACCTGAGACCTCAAAGGTTTCCGGCAACGATGATGCAGCGACACGCTCTATTACAACACCTTTTACAACCGTTGCCGTTTCGGAAACCTTTTTCCCGGAATCATGCCCGCTGCCGCTGCAACCTGCCAATAACAGCAGTCCCAGGCTGACACGGATTACCTTGGTATGTATCATTTCGACATCTCCTTGAGAAATATGCCCGCTGCATGGTAGATTTGTCCGCTTGCCAGTGCAAAGTTCGTCTCGTTATCGATCAATCCGGCCCGCGCTTGATTCAGTACCGTCTGTGCATCCAGCAATTCATATATGGTTGCAAGTGAGTTTTCATACCTCCGGGAGATCAGGCGTACCGTTTCTTCCGCATCCTGTACGGTATTTTTGGCTACCTCAAGACGCTTGCGGGCTTCATCTTGCTTCAGCAAACTTTCCTTGACGCTGTAGACCACCTCTTTGATCTGGTTTTCAATATATTCACTGCTTGCAGATCGATTGGCAACAGCTCTGCGATACTCACTACTGCGGGCAAACCCGTCAAAAATTTGCCATTTGAGGGTCGCTCCTGCCACCCATGAATTATTGTCCGCTCCAAAGGGGGTATCTTTCGAATTAAGCTGATAGCTTGCGAATGCCCCCACTGACGGAAGATAGCTGTTTCTTGCCAGCCTGACTCCTGCGTTGGCCTTCTCCTCTTCGCTTTTCATTTGCAGCAGGTCGCTCCGGTTTTCCAAGGCGATAGTGACCAGGTCATTCTGTCCGGGTGGTGGGGGCACGACACTGATGGCATCATCGACTTCCAGGTTTTCCCCATCCTTGAACCCTAAAAGTTTTTCAAGCTGCATCCTTGCGAGTGAAAGCGTGTTCTTTCCCGTAATAAGGTTCTGCTCGATTGATGCCTGATGTGTTCTGGCCCGCAATTCATCCGATTTCAACCCCACGCCGTTTTCAGTCCGGACCTTTGCGAGGCGCAGGTTCTCCCGTGACTCACCCAGCGCAGTTTCCTCAGCGCGAACCCGCGCTTGAGTCTTCTGGATATCAAGGTAGAGCCGAAAAGCGGCAAAAGCCATTTCCTGCCTGGTTGTCTCCAGACTCATGCTTTGAGATTCTGCCTGTTTGACGGCAATCTCCCTGGAGGGAGCAATGGCGGGGTTAAACAATGGCTGCGTAAACACGAGAGCTGTCCTGAAATCGTGCTGCGTGCCAGGATTGTTCAGATTAGCTATCTGCAGGTCATTCACGGCAAAGCGCCCTTCATCGAGCTTCATCATAAAGGTTTGAGTCGGCGAGTTTGATGCTGCAAAGGCCTCTTCAAAACCGAGCCGGGGAAGGTATTGGGATCCGGCAAGGTCAACACCGCTTTGAGCGGCAGCCAATCTGAATTTTTCGGCCTTGACTATGTTGCTGGTGCCGGCGGCGATGATGACAGCCTCTTTGATCGACAGCCTGACGGGTTCCGCGGCGGCTATTCCAGTCCAACAGAGAAGAAGCAGCATGGAAGAGAAAATTCGAATCATAGGTCCTCCATTATTTTAAAATGCCTTGAACGCCGTAATGGCATAGCCTTATTTAGTCGCATCGGCATAGACGGTGGTTTAGGGAACTTCATTAAATATGAAGTTTATCATATATACGTATTTTTATATCTGTCAACAAAAAAAGATGTCTGCCTTGTGTGGAAGGTTAGCACATATCTGCCGGTAGGAAAACCAGCGCGCCGTCTGCTTCAACGTGGTAGGCGGCCTGAAGCAGGGACGTTACGTGTTTGGGCTAACAACTGAAGATGCTGCCGATCCCGGAGAGGCGTGGCCTGGATGAGAGCCACTAAGTGGTCGGCTTTGGCACTATTTTCTGGTAGGGCGACCAGCCAAGGTTCATATACACCATGTTTGAATCAAACTGAGATTACCTGGCGTATAGGCATAGATTACGTCTTCAGACTGGAAGAAAGTTTATGCGCTGCATAAACTAGTCTGGTACATGGTCAGCTAGCATTCCAACGCCCACCTGATACCTCCAAAAAAGCTGCCAACAAAGCCGAACAGCTGCTGTCGCGTCGCTTGAGCAGCGAAAGGGAACGCTTGAGCATCAGCGGGCTTTTCATTTCCACAAGTAAGCCGTACTCAAGCTCACGGTGTACGGCAATCCGCGAAAGGCAACTTACCCCAAGCCCTGAAGCGACACCGTTCTTGATGGCCTCCGTATGACCGAATTCGAGCGATATCGAATAGCCGATGCCGGCTTTCTCCATGGCGTCCTCAAAAACCTCGCGGGTACCGGAGCCTTTTTCACGCATGATCCAAGGGGCCAACTCAAGCATGGCCGATGTTGCTTCCTTGTCCCTGGCCCAGGAATGTTCAGGCCCAGCCACCACGACAAGTTCGTCATCACGCCAATGGGACGAAACAAGCCCTCTGCTGTGGCATGGCCCCTCGACAAACGCGATATCAAGATCACCCTCCTCAAGCCAAATAGCAATCTGTTGTGTGTTGCCCACCTGCAACTCTACCCTGGTCTTTCGATACCTCTTGGCAAAGTTCCCCAATAGTGCAGGTAGCAGATAATTGCCAATGGTGGTGCTCCCCCCCACCAGCAACTCACCCACCATCTCCTGGTCACGATCACCCTGTAGCTGAATTTCAACCCGCCGGACTGCCAGAAGAATCTCGCGGGCCTCTTTAAGCAGCAAGCGCCCGCTATCATTCAGCAGGAGACGCCTTCCGGTCCGCTCAAACAGTGGGGTAGCGCTCAACTGTTCAAGCTGTGACAAGGCCATACTGACCGCTGACTGGGTAAGAAGCAGTTCCTCACCCGCTCGTGTGACGCTTCCAGTGGTGGCAATCTTTTCAAATATTTCCAATTGCCGAAGTGATAAGGCCATAGTTCAATCCAATTGATGTTATTTATAAATATTATTCATTTTTATTTATATTGTGTTTTGTCTATAGTGTCAACAGCTACGTAAGCAAAGGGGGCTGTTGTGAAAAACAGTAATCTGTTGAAAGCATTATTTTGGATAGCATTGCTGGGGTGCTGCTGGCCGCGGGTAAGCGCCCCGATAGCACTGGTGGCCGGGATCACATTCGGGATTCTGATCGGCAATCCCTGGAATGTAACCACGTCTGTCTGGAGCAGGCGCTTGCTACAGGCCTCGGTAATCGGACTGGGGTTTGGCATGAACCTTCCGGAACTTGTCAAAACCGGCAAGGATGCCTTTTTGTACACCGCCATCAGCATCAGCTTTACCATGGTCTTGGGGTATCTGTTAGGCAGGTTATTTAAAATACCCCAGCGCACCTCTACCCTGATCTCTTTTGGGTCCGCCATCTGCGGCGGGAGCGCCATAGCCGCCATGGCGCCGGTGATCAAGGCAGAGCCTGAAGAAACCGGCGTTGCTCTGGCCACCGTCTTTACCCTCAATTCAATTGCCTTGATTCTGTTTCCTCCCGTGGGACATCTTCTGGGAATGGGGCAGCGACAATTCGGGCTCTGGGCTGCCCTGGCAATCCACGACACCAGCAGCGTTGTAGGCGCGGCGGCAGCTTACGGCGGGTTGGCCTTGGCAATCGGCACAACGGTCAAGCTGACCAGAGCATTATGGATTATGCCTTCCGCTCTGGTTGCCGCTTGGTTCACCAAGTCAGAAGGAAAGGTCAAATTTCCTCTCTTCATCATCGGCTTTATTGCCGCAGCTACCATCAAGACAGCGTTGCCGCAGTTTGATCAGGTTTGGCACCCACTAAACAGCGTCGCAAAACAGAGCCTGGTGGTGACCCTGTTTTTGATCGGTTGCGGCCTGACCAGAGAAGTACTGGGCAGAACAGGCATAAAACCGCTGGCCCAAGGCGTAATACTCTGGACGATTGTTTCAGTGACAACTGCTGTGGCCATACTGGCCGGCTGGATCAGCTAAGGTCACTATCCAAAGGAGGGTGTCGTTGAAAAAGGTGTAAGGAAGGAGGGGCGTGCGTATGCGGCTGTTCACCCGTTTCTTCATGATAGGCGTGGGTGTACTTTTTCTGCAGCGTGACTCAAGCGGTGCCGAGTATCGGGCGTATGGCGATATTATCGGTGCTCGCGGAACGTATCAGGTCAAGGCGGATGATTCTCTCATTGAACTTGCCCGTAAATCTGATCTTGGCTACAACGCGATCGTTGCCGCCAACCCTGGTGTAGATGCGATCCTGCCCAAGAGGGGGACGGTTATTGCCATACCAACGAGTTGGATCATACCTGATGTTCCCCGCCGCCATGGTATTGTTATAAATATCTCGGAGATGAGGCTCTTCTATTTCCCCCGCCGTCATGCGGACCAGGTGGTCACCTTTCCCATCGGGATCGGCGATGAGGGATGGGAAACGCCCACCGGAACCTACAGAATCATCGAGAAGATAGTCAACCTTGCCTGGCATGTCCCCGTTTCGATCCAGAAACAGAAATCGAGCTCCCCCCAATCGTCCCCCGGGACCGGAAAACCCACTCGGAACGCATGCCCTCAGACTCTCCATCGGAACGGTTCTCATACACGGGACCGACCGTCCTTTCGGCATCGGCAGGAGGGTCAGCCATGGCTGTATCCATCTCTACCCGGAAGACATCACCCAACTGTTCAGGCAGACCAGAATCGGCACCAAGGTCACCATCATCCGGCAACCGGTCAAGGCAACGATTGAAAATAACCGTGTGCTGCTTGAGGTGCATTGGGGCCTGGGGGAGGATGTGTACGAGGCGGCATACAAATTATTGGTTTAAAAGGGTTATATTGACAGGGTAGATCCGGAAAAGCTGGCAGTCGTTGCTTCGGAAAAAAACGGCATGCCGCAGGATATAAGCTGGTAGGTATGTTTTCCTTGTATAACGCAGAGATGGGAGACGCCAGGGGATAGGCGCCAGAGATTCAATGAGATCGATAGGCGAGATACCCTGACTTGATAATAGGCCGGAGAACGGTACACTTGATTCCAGCGTACAAAATTATCTTATTTGCCACACTAAGGCAGGGGAGGCAGGTATGAGCAGGTCAAGACTGGCGCAATTTGGCATATCAGGGTTCATTTCACTTCTGATGTTGTTATCTCTGGCAACCCAGGGGTGCAGCGAGAATAAGGCACAAACGCAAGTCGTCGGGTTCCCCCAATCGTTCGCCGATCTTGCCGAGAAGGTGAAGCCCGCCGTCGTGAACATCAGCACCACCTCGACCGTCACCATACCCGGCAACCCGTTCCGCCATTTCTTCGGACCGGACCAGGGGGACCAGAATGAACCTTTCGGCGATTTTTTCAAGCATTTCAACGATCAGACGCCGGACCGAAAAATGAAGCAACAGAGCCTCGGCTCCGGCTTTATCATCAACAAGGACGGCTACATCATCACCAACAACCATGTGGTGGACAACGCGGACGAGATCAAGGTCAAGCTTTCCGACGGCAGGGAATTCAAGGCCAAGGTCATCGGCCGCGACAGCAAAACCGACCTGGCGTTGATAAAGATCTCCTCCACCTTTGAGAACCTGCCGGTCCTGGCCCTCGGCGATTCGGAAAAGATGCGGGTCGGCGACTGGGTCATAGCGGTCGGGAATCCGTTCGGCCTGGAACAGACGGTCACCCAAGGGATAATCAGCGCCACCGGCAGGACGATCGGCTCCGGCCCCTACGACAACTTCCTCCAGACCGACGCACCGATCAATCCGGGCAACAGCGGCGGCCCGCTCGTCAACCTCAAGGGCGAGGTCATCGGCATCAATACCGCCATCGTGCCGGGCGGACAGGGGATCGGGTTTGCCATCCCGAGCGCCCTGGCCAAAACCATCACGACCCAACTGAAGGAAACAGGAAAGGTCGTGCGCGGCTGGATCGGCGTGGCCATCCAGACCGTCACACCTGAACTTGCCCAATCCTTTGGCATGAAAGAAGCGAAAGGCGCCCTGGTCGGCGATGTCGTCAAGGGCGGCCCGGCGGAAAAAGCGGGGATAAGGACCGGGGACGTCATCGTCTCTTTTGACGGCAAGAACGTCAAGACCTCCAACGACCTGCCCCGACTCGTTGCTGAAACAGCGGTGGGCAAAAGTGTCGACATCGCGGTCATCCGTGAGGGCAAGGAGATGCACGTCTCCGTCAAGGTGGAGGAACTGACCGAAGAGAAGATCGCCGCCCAGTCCAGTGCGCCGGTAGAGAGCCTCGGCATGAAGGTCGGTGACATAACGCCCCAGATCCGGCAGCAACTCGGAACCACCGAAAAGACGGGGGTTGTGGTGATGAACGTGGAGCAGGGAAGCCTGGCCGACGAGGCCGGCATCCAACAGGGTGACGTCATCAAGCAGGTCAACCGGAAGGATGTCGGGAACCTGGCGGAATACAACGCAGCCCTCGGCAGAAGCGGCAAGGGGCAACCGGTGCTGCTGCTGGTGAAGAGAGGAAAACAGACCTTCTTCGTGACCATGGAACGGCAATGAACCAGTCGCGAGAGGTGACTGTTTGAAGACAAAAGGAGCACTGCCATGAAAAGAAATTTCAGATGTGTCTCGCTGCTTGCAGCGCTTCTGTCCTTAGCGCTATTTACCTCGGAACCACGCGCTCAAATGCCGCAAAACAACAGCGCGGTGCCATACAAGAGCATAACGCCTGGTGTGGACTCCACCATCGAACGGACTGACATACGAGTCATGGTGCATATCTCACAGGCCCGCTCCGATATCCATCATAAAGAATTGCCAAGTGCCCGGCGCGAGTTGGCTGAGGCTGTACGGCTGATATCTGCAAAAGTCGCTCGCGAGCAGCCTGGCAGGGCCGGCGGACCGCAAGATAATGGGCGAGGTTGACCGCCTCCTGTTGGAACTCAAAGCGACCCCCAACAAGAATGATGTGGGCGTTCAGGAACGTTACGACACGGCCGGAGAACAACTAAGTGACCTGATCAAGGAGCTGTAGGACGAAAAGGAGATGAGACATGAATGGGACCATCGGCAGAAGTGCAGGCATACTCATCCGGACCCTGGCAGCGCTCCTGCTCCTCGGGGGGTGCGTCACCAACCCGATCAGTTCCAGCGGAGTACCAGAGCCGCGGGAGGAGTTGTTCGAATATCCCTACTTCAAGGACCAGGTCACCGGCATAGCCGTCTCCCACGAGGGAAGGATCTTCGTCAACTTCCCCCGCTGGGATAAGGACCCGCTCTATTCCGTGGCTGAACTGCTGCCTGACGGCACACTGAAACCCTATCCGGGCTACGACTGGAACCGCTGGGGCAAGGACGAGGCGACCCACCCTGAAGCCCATTTCATCTGCGTGCAGAGCGTGGTGGTCGATGGGGACGATTACCTCTGGGTTCTAGATCCGGCGTCCCCCGCATTCAAAGGCGTCGTGCCCGGCGGCCCGAAACTGGTCAAGTTCAACCTTGCCACGCATACAGTGGAACGCAATATCCCGTTTGACGACGCGGTGGCGCCCAGGAACAGCTACCTGAACGATGTGCGCTTCGATCCGGATGGGGCGTTTGCCTTTATCCCCGATTCAGGGACCGGGGCCATCGTGGTGGTCGATCTGGAGAGCGGCAAGAGTTGGAGGCGGCTGGCCGGCCATCCATCTACCAAGGCGGAGCCGGGCTATGTCCCGGTGATCGGCGGCAAGGAACTGCGCGATGAAAAGGGTCAGGTGCCCCAGATCCATGCCGACGGCATTGCCATCGATGCGGAAGGGGAGTATCTCTATTACCACGCCCTGACCGCCCGGACCCTCTACCGCATAAGGACATCCGCTCTGACCGACCCCAATCTTCCGGAAGAACAAGTGGCGAGATACGTGGAAAAGGTTGCTGAGACTGGGGCGGTTGACGGCATGCTGATGGATGCCGACAACAACCTTTATCTCACCGCCCTGGAGCAGAACGCCATCCTGCGCTACCGCCCGGCAGGGGATGCGATGGAGACGATCGCCCAGGACGACCGCATCCAGTGGCCGGACAGCATGGACATCTCGCCGGACGACTTTCTCTATTTTACCGCTTCCCAGATCAACAGGATGCCCCGTTTCAATTACGGCAAGGATGGACGGGTCCTCCCGTACAGACTCTTCAAGGTCTGGCTTGCCCCTTATTAACCGACAAAAGGGAGGGGAGGAAGATGAGGGTGTTCCATCCCGGGGGCTGGAGCATCGACAGTCTTGTCGGCATCACGCTGGCGGCCTGTCCTGGATGCATGATGCTGAGTATTGTGCTATCTCTAATATCGCCACCACCAAACGACAGATCGAACAGACGAATTTCACCTCTCTCATGGTGGCGGTCTCCATCCACGTTATCAATTAACGTTTCGCATAATATGCTGATATCCATACACTGGTAATTTCGATTCTATGGTCGCCGGCAATGTTGGCAGAGATTGAGATCGGCATGTTATCGCAGCATGTGGCCAACCACAGGAGAAATTAGTACATGTCTACTCAACAAGACCCGAAAACCACCTCGCCTGCCATGCCGCCTACCGATGGTTCGCGGGGGTTATCCGGAACCGAGGTGCAACAGCGTCTGGCTCAATATGGACCAAACGCCATCGCAGAAAAATCCATCCCGATATGGCGTCAATTCATCGTAAAGTTCTGGGCACCGGTGCCATGGATGCTGGAAGCGGTGATTGTGTTACAGATAGTGCTAGGTCGGCATCTGGAGGCGCTGGTGATAGCGGTGTTACTGGCGTTCAATGCAATGGTGGCCTTCCTGCAGGAACTGCGCGCCAAGGATGCGTTGGCACTCCTGCGCAAAACCCTGCATGTGAATGCCCGGGTGCTGCGCGATGGCCAATGGCAACAAATTCCAGCAGAACAGCTGGTGCCGGGCGACGTAGTTCATGTGCGTGCCGGTGATCTGGTGCCGGCTGATCTGCTGCTTTCCAACGGCGCGCTGGCTCTGGATCAGTCGGCGCTCACCGGCGAATCGCTGCCGGTGGACGCAGGGCCAAGCAAGGCCGCCTATGCCGGAGTGATTGTGCGCCAGGGTGAGGCCACAGGCGAGGTCACTGCGACCGGAGCACGCACCTTCTTCGGCCGCACGGCCGAGTTGGTGCGCAGTTCCAATGCACCCAGTCACATGCAGCAAACGATCTTTGCCATCGTCAAGCGGCTGGTGATTTTCGATGCCGTGCTGGCGGCATTGGTTGTGGCATTTGCTCTGTGGCATCACTTGCCGCCGGCCGACACCGCAGTGTTTATTTTGATGTTGATGGTGGCTTCCGTGCCGGTAGCACTGCCGGCAACCTACACGCTGGCAACTGCCGTCAGTAGTATGCAACTCGCGCATCAGGGCGTGCTGGTCACGCGTCTGCCAGCTGTGGAAGAAGCCGCAGCGATGGATACGCTGGTGTCGGACAAGACCGGGACACTGACGCAAAATACACTCACGCTGGCTGGTGTGTCCACACTGGCCGCCGGCATTGATGAAGACGCTGTACTGCGTGCCGCGGCCCTGGCCAGCGATGATGCTACCCAGGACCCTCTGGACCTGGCCGTGCTGACTCCGGCTCGTGCGCAAGGCCTATTAAAGGATATCCCGGCCAGACAGTCATTCCACCCGTTCGACCCCACCACGAGGCGCAGCGAGGGCGTGTACACTGTGGACGGGCATGAATGGCACGCGGTGAAAGGTGCGGCCAACGTTATCGGTCCGCTTTGTAAGCTCGGCACGGAACAGCAAGCCACGTTGGACGCGGCCGAGAGCAAGATGGCCGAAACCGGTGCGCGCGTGCTGGCGGTGGCAACGGGCACCTCCGACAAACTGGTATTGTTAGGCGTGGTAGGTCTTGCCGACCCGCCGCGGCCAGACGCCGCCAACCTGATTGCGCAGCTGACCCAGCTTGGCGTGCGGGTGCGTATGGCCACCGGTGATGCTCTGGAAACCGCACGCGCCATCGGTGCCAAGCTTGGCCTGGGCACGCGTGTGTGCGAAGTCAAGGGCGACGTCTTGCAGAACTCCGAGGATTGCGACCTCTACGCCCGCGTGCTGCCGGAGGACAAGCATGCCATCGTGCAGGCCTTGCAGCGTGCCGGGCACGTCACAGGCATGACTGGTGATGGCGTCAACGACGCACCCGCACTGCGTCAGGCCGAACTGGGCGTGGCCGTGGCCAGCGCCACCGATGTCGCCAAGGCAGCAGCCGGCGTAGTGCTGACCGACCCTGGTCTCGGCGGAGTATTGACCGTGGTACACACCGGGCGCGAAGTACACCGGCGCATGCTCACCTACACGCTCAACAAAATCCTCAAAACCCTGGAGATTGTGGTCTTCCTCACGCTTGGACTGATGCTTACCGGCAACTTCGTCATTTCATCCACACTGATTGTGCTGCTGCTGTTCACCAATGATTTTGTCACCATGACCATTGCCACCGATCGCGTGCAGCCGGCTGCTAAGCCGCAGCATTGGCAGGTGCGTCGCCTTATGGGCGCAGCCACAGTGTTTGGTTTCCTGTCCCTGCTGTTTTCATTCTCGATCTATTGGTGGATACGCACCACCCAAGGCCTGGCTGCTCCACAGCTGCAGACCGTGGTATTTCTGTTGCTGGTGTTTACCAATCAGGCTTGTATCTATGTGCTGCGAACAGATGGGCGGCTATGGTCGTTTGCACCAGGACGCTGGATGCTGCTTGCCAGCACAGGCGACATCGTAATGGTGAGCCTGCTCGCCACGCTGGGCTGGCTGATGGCTGCGTTGCCTGCTACTTTGGTAGCAGCCTTGTTTGTCGCCTGTGTTCTGTTTGCCTTGTTCCTCGATCAGGCAAAACGAATAGTCTTTCCGCGTTTCGTTCACTAGGAAACGGCTGCCCCCGAAGGCCCGGCAAAGCTTGCGGCATGGTTTCTGTGCGGGTATGCGGGAGCCCAGGCAGGACTGGGTATGAGGTCATAACAATCCGGGAAGAAGTGTGAGGACTCCCCATGACAGATTGGCCACTAAAATATGCGGTAATAATATGTAACAACAGTAGTATGTTATACGATTAAGCCGTTGCAATATGCATCGTAGGCCGAAATTGGCCTATGAATACAACACCAATATGCTAAAAATCGCTAAAAATTTATTGACATGTTTTGTGTAGTTTGTTAAACATTAATTCAAGACAATCGAATAGCAACCCAGACCTTATCGAGAGTGGTGGAGGGAAAGGCCCGACGAAACCACAGCAACCGGCCCCGCAAAGGGCGTCAGGTGCTAATTCCTGCCGATATACCGGCAAAGATGAGGTGGGGTTACGAGAACTCCTCCTTCGTGACACCCATCCCATCTGACATCAGATGGGATTTTTTTATGGAGATACGCCCAAATGCAAACAACTCTACGTTTTGATTCTCTGCTCGTGCATGGCGGCCTGGAACCGGGACCGGCGGGCGCCACCTCGGTTCCCATCGTTCAGTCCAGTTCCTTTGCCTACGAAACCGCCGAGGCCCTGGAGGATGTCTTTCGCGGCCGGGCGGTAGGGCAAGTATATACCCGGTTGGGCAACCCGACCACCGAGGCCCTGGAGCGGCGACTTGCGCTGCTGGAGGGGGGCGGCGCGGCCATCGCCACTGCATCGGGCATGGCGGCCATCACCACGACGGTCATGACCATTATCCGGGCCGGCGACGAGATCCTGGCGTCATCCTCACTGTTCGGAGGCACCTTTTCCCTGTTCCGGGATACCCTCTCCAACTTCGGCGTCACGGTTCGTTTTATAGATCCCCTCGACCTCGAAGGTTTCAGATCCGCCATCAACGAACAGACGCGGCTTTTGTTCGTGGAGACGGTCGGCAACCCCAAGCTGGATGTGCCCGACATCCCGCTGCTGGCGGAGATCGCCCATCAGGCGGGCCTGCCGCTTATTGTGGACGCCACGGTGACGACCCCTTGTCTGGCCACCGGCGCCAGCCTGGGCGCAGATATCGTGGTCCACTCCACCAGCAAATATATCAACGGCGCCGGCACCTCCATTGGTGGCGTGATCATCGATCGGGGCGTGTTCGACTGGAATAGCCAAAAATTTCCCCATTTTGAGCAGTTTTACAAGAAGTACCGCGCCTTCGCTTTCACCGCACGGGCCCGCAAGCTGGTGCACAAGGATGTGGGCGCCTGTGCCGCGCCGTTCAACTCGTTCCTGTTGACTGAAGGCATCCAGACCCTGGCTTTGAGGATGGAGCGGCACTGTAGCAACGCACTGGCTCTGGCAAGGATTCTCAAAAGGCATCCCAAGGTGGCTTGGGTCAACTATCCCGGTCTGGAGGATTCGCCGCAACATACAATTGCCGGCAAGCTCTATGGTGGCCGCTATGGCGGTCTGTTGACCTTCGGCACAGGTGAAAAGGCATCCGCATTCAAGGTCATCAACGGCCTCAGACTGGCGAAGAATCTTGCCAATATCGGCGACGCCAAAACCTTGGTCATTCATCCGGCGAGCACAATCTGTGCTGACTATAACGCAGAAGAGAAAGCTCTGATGGGAGTTACTGAAGACCTGATAAGGGTTTCTCTTGGTATTGAAGACTGCCGTGATATTATTGAGGATTTTGAGAAGGCACTGGACTCGGTCTGAAGGTGGAAAAATTTTTTAGTGAAGGAGCTGTTGTATGAAGATAACCATCAACGGGAAAGAAACCGCTCTTGCCGAAAATCCGGCCCGCACCGTCGAATCCCTGCTGGATGAGCTGGACGTGGCACAGCGCCAATACATCTCCGTGGAGTTGAACGGAGAGATCCTTGAACGGGACGCCTTCGGAAACACGCCGGTACAAAGCGGCGACATACTGGAATTCCTCTACTTCATGGGCGGGGGGCGCTGACTATGCTGACCGACGAGCAGATCGAACGCTATTCCCGCCACATCATGTTGAAAGAGGTCGGCGGCAAGGGGCAGCAGCGGCTTTTCGACGGCCGGGTGCTGATCATCGGCGCCGGTGGTCTGGGGTCGCCCATTGCGCTCTACCTGGCTGCCGCCGGGGTCGGCGCCATCGGCATTGCCGACGCGGATGACGTGGACCTCTCCAACCTGCAACGACAAGTGATCCACTTCACCCCCGACGTGGGCAAGCCCAAGGTGGAGTCGGCACGGGAGAAGATGGAGGCCATCAATCCTGACGTCCGGGTGCGCACCTACAAGGAATGGGTGTCGGCCGCCAATATCGGTTCCATTATCGCCGACTATGACTTTGTCATCGACGGTACCGACAACTTCGCAGCCAAGTTTCTGATCAACGACGCCTGCGTGTTGGCCGGCAAGCCCTACTCCCATGGCGGCATCCTGCAGTTCGACGGCCAGACCATGACCGTCAGGCCGGGGGAATCGGCCTGCTACCGCTGCATCTTTCCCGAGCCGCCCCCCAAGGACGCCATCCCTACCTGCTCACGGGCCGGGGTGATCGGCGTGCTGCCCGGCGTCCTGGGCGCCATCCAGGCCACCGAGGCGATCAAGTTCCTGCTGGCCAAGGGTGATCTGCTGACCAACCGTCTTCTCACCTACAATGCCTTGCGCATGAAGTTCCGGGAGATTCCGCTCAAGCGCAACCCGGCCTGCCCGATCTGCGGCGAACACCCGACCATCACCGAGGTAAAGGACGAGTTGGACGCACTGACGGTCTGCGACCTGGAGCACCGCTGACATGCTGAATATCCCTGTTTCCATTCATGACGACCTGATCGCCCATGCCCGCGAAGGATTCCCGCTGGAAGTATGCGGGATTCTCGGCGGGACGGGCGATACCGTTTCAGCCATGTACCGCATGACCAACACCGACGCCAGCAATGAACACTTCATGATGGAGCCGCGGGAGCAGTTCAGCGTGGTGAAGAATCTGCGGGCCAAGGGGCTGTCCATGCTGGCCATCTACCACTCCCACCCGGAGACTCCGGCCCGCCCCTCGCAGGAGGATATCAAGCTGGCCCTCACGCCGGTGGTTTCCTACGTCATCATATCGCTGGCCAATCCCGCGGAACCAGCCTTGAAGTCCTATAAGATCCACGCGGGAAACGTTGAGCCTGAGCAGATCGAGACAATTGACCACTGAAATTGTAGTTTAATAAAAAATATACTTGACAATATCTATGTATTTAATATAGTTTTAAACCATACTTTTAATGGAGCAATCAATGCCGGAGACCCAACAGCCCGCAAAGATAGACCTGAACAATCTCAAGTCCGGCGGGTTCATCAAGGAGCGGGGCAAGGATCTGTTCACCGTGCGCCTGCGGGTTCCCGGCGGCAGGATGTCGGTCCCCCGCCTGAAAAAGATCGCAGAAGTGGCCGAAAAATACGGCGGCGAATTTGTCCATCTTTCCGTGCGGCAATCCATTGAGCTGATCAATATCAACTTCAGGAATTTCGACGTGATCGTGGAGGAGTTGGGCGAGGCGACCCAAAAGGTGGCCTCCTGCGGGGCGCGGGTACGCGTTCCGGTGGCCTGCGGCGGGTGCGAGTACAACCCCAACGGCCTGGTGGACACCCAGAAGTCGGCCCTGGAGGTGGATGAGAAGTTGTTCGGCGCCGCCACCGGCCACCACAAGTTCAAGGTGGCCTTTGCCGGCTGCCCCTTCGACTGCCCCAAGTCGGCCACCAACGATGTCGGTTTCCAGGGCGCGATCTACCCCCAACTGGACAAGGAGGCCTGCATCAGTTGCGGCCTGTGCGCCAAGAACTGCGTCCCCAAGGCGATCACCATGGGCAAGGACAATAAACCGGTCTTTGAAGACAAACCTTGCATCTGGTGCGGCGACTGCGTCAAGGTCTGCCCCGCCAGCGCCTGGAGTGAGAAAAGGCGGGGTTACACGGTGCGCATCGGCGGCAAGTGGGGACGCAATCCTCTGGTCGGCACGCTGTTCGCCACCTTCCTCCCCGAAGAGCGGGTGGTGGATTTCATCTCAACAGTACTGGAATGGTACAAGGAAAGGGCAGAGTCCCTGGGACGCATCAGGCTGGGCGACGTGATCATCAAGGAAGGGCCGCAGGCCCTGCTCGACCACCTGCGAAAGCGTTACCCGGAGAACACGGTTGCGGCCACCATACCCCCCCAGGTCATTGAGACCCAGGTGGGAATACGATCATGAAAGGAGCAAGTCCATGCCGGTGATCGATCTGCGGGGCGTCAGCTGCCCCACGAACTTCGTCAAGGCCAAGCTGGCCCTGGAGGAGATAGAGGCCGGAGAGACGGCCCAAATCCTCCTGGATGACGGGGAACCGGTCAAGAACGTCCCCCGCAGCCTCAAGGCCGAAGGGCATAAACTGCTGGGACTGCGGCAGACAGATGAAGGCCATTATGCCCTGGAATTGGAAAAAGGCGAGGATTAGCACAAACGGCTCATTATTTTGGGGTTTATTTCTACAAGCTCTATAGACAAAAACAGGAGGTAGCACGACCATGCACCCACGAAAGCTCGTCACCATCATCACCATAGTAACGTTAACCCTTGCCGCAGCGCTGCCGGCATTCTCCGCACCGGGCGTCACCCTGCAGAACGTCTCCTATGATCCGACCCGCGAGCTGTACCAGGATTTCAACAACGCCTTTGCCAAATACTGGCGCCAAAAGGGCGGCCAGGAGGTCACCGTCAAACAGTCCCACGGCGGTTCCGGCAAACAGGCCCGCTCGGTCATCGACGGACTCGATGCCGATATAGTCACCCTGGCCCTGGCCTACGACATCGACGCCATCCAGGAAAAAGGATTGATCGCACCCGGCTGGCAGAAACGCCTGCCCCACAACAGTTCCCCCTATACCTCGACCATCGTCTTCCTGGTGCGCAAGGGCAACCCCAAGAAGATCAAAGACTGGGACGATCTCATCAAGCCCGGCATCTCGGTCATAACCCCCAACCCCAAGACCTCCGGCGGCGCCCGCTGGAATTACCTGGCAGCCTGGGGCCATGCCCTGCGCCTGAAAGGTGGCAGCGAGGCCAAGGCCAGGGAGTTCGTCACCAAACTCTACAAGAACGTGCCGGTGCTTGACTCCGGCGCCCGCGGCGCCACCAACACCTTTGTGCAACGCGGCCTGGGAGACGTGCTCCTGGCCTGGGAAAACGAGGCCTTCCTGGCCATCAACGAACTGGGGCCGGACAAGTTCGAGGTGGTGACCCCGCCCGAGAGCATCCTGGCCGAACCGCCGGTGGCCGTGGTGGACAAGATCGTGGATAAGCACGGAACCCGCAAGGTGGCCGAGGAATACCTGAAATACCTTTACAGCGCCGAAGGTCAGCGGATCGCGGCCAAGCATTACTACCGCCCCATTGACAAGAGGGTGCCTACCAGGCTGGCCAAGCTCAAGCTCTACACCATCGACCAAGCCTTCGGCGGCTGGCAGAAGGCCCAGAAGACCCATTTCGCCGACGGGGGGGTATTTGACCAGATCTACGGCGCCGCAAAATAGGTGATAGGGGAGGCGCCTTTTCCGCAATATCTGCGTAAGTCTTCGGGATCGCTCGTGCGGCGTAGCGCTGCTACGCCTCCTCGCTCTCCCTCGACAGCCTTGATCTTGCGAAAAATGCGCCTCCCCAAAAAGAGGCCGGGGCAGGCAATACCTGGCCTGACACGAGCATACCACATACTATAGTTTCAGCATGATCCCGAGCGAGAGGAAGCGCATGAAACAGACATATCCCACACCCACGGGAACGGTCACGTTTCTTCCCCTCGGCTCGGCAGCATCCCGGAGCCGCAATCATGAAATTCTCCAAACGCCATAACAACGTCCTGCCCGGTTTCGGGCCGACCATGGGCTACACGCTCCTCTACCTGAGCCTGATCGTGCTGATTCCGCTCTCCGCGCTGATCTTCAAGACCGCGGGGCTGAGCTGGCACGACTTCGTGGCTATTGTAACGGCGCCGCGGGTGCTGGCCTCCTACAAGGTCACCTTTGGCTCCGCCCTGACGGCAGCCGGCATCAATGCCCTGTTCGGCGTCCTGGTGGCCTGGGTGCTGGTGCGCTACCCCTTTCCCGGCAAACGGCTGATAGACGCCCTGGTGGACCTCCCCTTTGCCCTCCCGACGGCGGTGGCCGGCATCACCCTGGCAACGGTCTACTCCGCCAACGGCTGGATTGGACGCTACCTGGAGCCACACGGCATCAAGGTGGCCTTTACGCGCCTGGGGATCATCGTGGCCATGACCTTCATCGGGCTCCCCTTCGTGGTGCGCACTGTCCAGCCGGTCATCGAGGAGTTGGACAGCGAGCTCGAGGAGGCCGCCGCTTGCCTCGGGGCCAACCGATGGCAGACCTTTCGCCGCGTATTGTTTCCGCTCCTGCTCCCATCGGTTTTGACCGGCTTTGCCCTGGCCTTTGCCCGGGCCGTGGGCGAGTATGGCTCGATCATCTTCATCGCCGGCAACATGCCCATGGTCTCGGAGATCACGCCGTTGATAATCATCACCAAGCTGGAACAGTACGATTACCAGGGGGCAACGGCCGTGGCCACGGTCATGCTGGTGTCATCGTTCGTCATACTGCTGGTCATCAACCTGCTCCAGAAGTGGAGCAGAAGGTACGCCGAGTAATCGATCCCCCATTAAACATCTGCCACGGAGACACAGAGACACAGAGAAAAGCGAAAGTGCTTCCCCATATTCAAAACGAGGTCCCCATGTCCGCACCGGCCACTACATACGCCGGAAAAACCAACGCTAACCACCGCATCACCGAACCGGCCCTTGTGCGCTGGGGGTTGACGGCCGTGGCCCTGGTCTTCCTGGCGCTGTTCCTCGTCCTGCCACTGGCGGCGGTGTTCAGCCAGGCCTTCGAAAAGGGGCTGGGCGTCTATCTGGCCGCCCTCAAAGAGCCTGACGCCCTGTCATCCGTCAAGCTGACCCTGATCACCGCCGCCGTAACGGTGCCGCTCAACCTGGTGTTCGGCGTGACGGCGGCCTGGGCCATTGCCAAGTTCACCTTTCCGGGCAAGAACCTGCTGATCACCCTGATCGACCTCCCCTTCTCGGTCTCGCCGGTCATCTCGGGCCTGATCTTCGTGCTGCTGTTCGGCCGCCAGGGATGGCTGGGCCCCTGGCTCGACGCCCACGACACCAAGATCGTCTTTGCCGTGCCGGGTATCATCCTGGCCACTGTCTTCGTCACCTTCCCCTTCATCGCCCGGGAGTTGATCCCGCTCATGGAGTCCCAGGGGAGAGACGAGGAGGAGGCGGCACTGGTGCTGGGCGCCAGCGGATTGCAGACCTTTTTTCGGGTGACCCTGCCCAACATCAAGTGGGGCATCATCTACGGCGTGATCCTGTGCAACGCCCGGGCCATGGGGGAATTCGGGGCAGTGTCGGTCGTCTCGGGCCATATCCGCGGCAGCACCAACACCGTGCCGCTGCACGTGGAGATCCTCTACAACGAGTACAACTACACAGCCGCCTTTGCCGTGGCATCGCTATTGGCCTTTTTGGCCCTTATCACCCTGGCGGTCAAGACCGTCGCCGAGTGGAAGGTCCGGCAGCAGTTGGGTGACTGATATGAAACAAACATAGAACAAAATTAATTTTCGGTTTTTCAGCTATGTCTTGTGGCGGATGTTTGACGATTTGAACGCAAGGTGATCCCATGAGTATCGAGGTAGAAAACATCCATAAGCAGTTCGGCAGCTTCATCGCCCTGAACGACGTCACCCTTTCCATCCCCTCGGGGGAACTGGTGGCGCTCTTAGGGCCTTCCGGGTCGGGCAAGACCACCCTTTTGCGCATCATTGCCGGCCTGGAGCGCACGGACAGCGGGCGCATCCTCTTCAACGGAGAGGACACCACCGAGCGCCATGTGCGCGAGCGCAAGGTCGGTTTCGTCTTCCAGCACTATGCCCTGTTCAAGCACATGACCGTTTTCGACAACGTGGCCTTTGGACTGAACGTCAGGCCGCGCAGCAACCGCCCCGCCAAGCCGGAGATCAGCGCAAAGGTCATGGAACTGCTGCGCCTGGTGCAGTTGGAATGCCTGGCGCACCGCTACCCCTCCCAACTCTCCGGCGGCCAGCGCCAGCGCATCGCCCTGGCCCGTGCCCTGGCGGTGGAACCACAGGTGCTTCTGCTGGACGAGCCCTTCGGCGCCCTGGACGCCCAGGTACGGGCAGAACTGCGGCGCTGGTTGCGCAAGCTGCACGACGAACTCCACATCACCAGTGTCTTTGTTACCCACGACCAGGAGGAGGCGCTGGAGGTGGCCGACCGCATCGTGGTGATGAACAAGGGGAGGATCGAGCAGGCAGGCACGCCGGACCTGGTCTACGACCACCCCGCCAACCCGTTCGTGCTCAACTTCCTGGGCAACGTCAACCTGTTCCACGGCCGCCTCAGCCAGCCGGGAGTTGGTCAGCATGAGTCCAACGAGAACGTCGTGTCATACGTCCGTTCCCACGATATCGAGATCGAGCGCAGCCCCCTGGATTCGACGGCTCTGAAGGCCGAGATCAGGCATATCCAGAAGCTGGGGCCCTCGGTGCGGGTCACCCTGGCCATTGACGGTACCGGCGAGTTCATCGAGGCGGAGTTGACCAGGGACGTGTTCCAGAACCTGGGGTTGCAGCATGATGAGCAGGTATATGTGCGGCCACGCCAAGTCAGGGTGTTTGTGGAGGATTACCAGATATAGGAATCCCCCCTTTGACAAAGGGGGCCAGGGGGGATTTGCTTTTTTCGACAGTCAACGGCAAATCCCCCTCTATCCCCCTTTTTCAAAGGGGGAGGACAATTTCAGCAGTGATGCCAAAACAATAAGAGGTCTCAATGCACTTAACCATTCCCACCATATCTCCTGACGCCACCCCAGCGGAGATCCTCCGCGCCGGCATCGAATCCGCCGGGGGGCCGGTCTCCCTGGCCTGCTCCTTCTCCCAGGAGGACGTGGCCATCATCGACATCGCCCATGGGGCGCGGCTCGCCCTGGGGGTATTCGCCCTGGATACCGGCCGGCTGAACGAAGAGACCTACGAGGTTGCCGATGCCCTGGTAGAGCGCTATAAGCTGGCCATCGACTGGTATTTTCCACACCATGACGAGATCGAAAAACTGGAACGGAGCGAGGGGTTGTTCTCCTTCCGCGAGTCACGGGACAAACGCCACGCCTGCTGCCGTATCCGCAAGGTTGAACCACTTGCGCGGGCGCTTGCAGGTCTGGCCGGCTGGGTGACCGGCATGCGCCGCGAGCAGAGCGTCACCCGTAGCGACCTGAAGGCAATCGAGCCGGACTCCCTGAACGGCGGCATCCTCAAGATCAACCCGCTGATCGATTGGAGCGAGGAACAGCTCATCAGTTACACCAAAGAGAAGCGGTTACCGAAGAACCGGCTCTACAACCAGGGGTACCGCTCCATCGGCTGCGCCCCCTGCACCAGGGCGGTGCAACCGGGCGAGGATGCCCGCGCAGGGAGGTGGTGGTGGGAGAACCCGGAGCACAAGGAATGCGGATTGCACCGGAGATGAAAAGGATAAAGGGTACGTTATGAACAAAAACCTGACCCATTTACAGCAGCTGGAAGCCGAAAGCATCCACATCCTCCGTGAAGTGGTGGCCGAATTCAGCAACCCGGTGATGCTCTATTCCATCGGCAAGGATTCAGCGGTCATGCTGCACCTGGCGCGCAAGGCATTCTTCCCTGCCCCGCCCCCCTTTCCCCTGTTGCACGTGGACACCACCTGGAAGTTCCGCGAGATGATCCGGTTCCGTGACCGGATGGCAGCCGAATGCGGTCTGGATTTGATCGTCCACGTTAATGAGGACGGGGTTAAACAGGGCATCTCCCCCATTACCCACGGCTCGGCGCTCTACACCGACGTCATGAAAACCGAGGGGCTGAAGCAGGCGCTGGACCGTTACAAGTTCGATGCCGCCTTTGGGGGCGCCCGCCGGGATGAGGAAAAATCACGGGCCAAGGAGCGGATATTCTCCTTCCGTAGCGCCAACCACCGCTGGGATCCCAAGAACCAGCGTCCGGAGCTCTGGAATCTGTATAACACCCGCATTAAGCCGGGGGAAAGCATCCGCGTTTTCCCCATCTCCAACTGGACCGAGCTGGATGTCTGGCAGTATATCCACCTGCAAAACATTCCGATCGTGCCGCTCTACTATGCCGCGGTTCGACCGGTGGTGGAACGGGACGGCATGCTGATCATGGTGGATGACGAGCGCCTGGAACTCAAGCCGGGGGAAACGGTGCATCACAAATCGGTGCGCTTCCGCACCCTGGGATGCTACCCCCTGACCGGCGCCGTGGAATCCGAGGCAAACACCCTTCCCCAGATCATCCGGGAGATGCTGCTGACCCGCACCTCGGAGCGCCAGGGGCGCCTGATCGATCACGACCAGGCCGGCTCCATGGAGAAGAAGAAACAGGAAGGGTACTTCTGATGGCACATCAATCGGTACTGATCGAAAAGGATATCCTCGCCTATCTCAAGAGCCAGGAGGAAAAATCGCTGCTGCGGTTCATCACCTGCGGCAGCGTCGATGACGGCAAGAGCACCCTCATCGGACGTCTCCTGTGGGATTCCAAGATGGTGTTCGAGGACCAGTTGGCGGCCCTGGAGGCGGACAGCAAAAAGGTCGGCACCCA
>PLYK01000040.1 GCA_003151775.1 Geobacter sp.
CCATACGCTGTTTCCCCTTTGCCTGCCGTTGTGAGAAAATAAATATAAGTTATTGATATTACGTTGCTACATGAGCGTTAACTTACGGCATGATAAAGGGTCTTTTTAATTTTAGACCCCGGTGATCAAGCGGACGTCTGGTATTCCTCCCGGCCGTCCTGAAGCGGCAGCAGGATGGTAAAGGTTGTTCCCGACCCCACCGTGCTTCTAACCTCGATCTTCCCTGCATTGTTTTCCACGATACCGTACGAAATGGATAGTCCCAGCCCGGTACCCTCCGTCTTGGTGGTGAAAAATGGGTCAAAGATGCGTTGGAGGTCCTCTTCGGGGATGCCGCAGCCGGTATCGCTGATCTCCACACAGGCAGAGCCGCCGTCGTCCGACCGCGATGTGACAACGTCGATCTCCCCGTACTCCGGCATGGCGTGGTTGGCATTGATGAACAGGTTCACGAATACCTGCTGCATCTGGTTGGCATCGACGAATACCGGGCTCAGGTCCTCATCGTAGCAGCGTTTGATGCTGATATTATGGAAACTGGGCTGGTGCTGCAGCATGCCGATGACCTTGTCGAGAAGGTTGTTGAGCGAAACCGCCTCCTTGTGGGGCAGAGCCTCGCGGGAAAACTCCAGGAGTTGCTTGACGATCTCGGCGCAGCGGCGGCACTCGGTGATGACCCGTTCCAGGTCCGGTTTGAGGGTCGGATCGAGGCGCTTGTCATTGTCCACGATGGAGGCGTAAAGCAGGATGCCACTCAGGGGGTTGTTGATCTCATGGGCAATGCCCGCCACCAGGTTGCCCAGGGAGGCCAGCTTTTCGGAGCGGTGGAGCTGGGTCTGCATCTGTTTGATCTTCTGGCTGCGCTCTTCGACCTTGTGCTCCAAGCTGTCGGCCCATTCCTTCAACTCATCCTGGGCCTTGGCGAGGCTTTCGGTCATGTCGTTGACCGCCACCGACAGGTCTCCCAACTCGTCGTCGCTGGTAATGGGGATGCGGGCGTTCATGTTTCCCGCCGACACTTGGGCGGTGTGCTGCACCAGGCGCTGCACCGGTAGGTCCACGAAGAACTGGGTCATGGCGGTGATCAGGACCCCGATGAGCAGGAGCAGCAGGCAGGTCATGACGATGAACTGCATGCGGTATTCGTGGGACCTCAGCCGCAGGTCTTCCAGGGATACTGTAATATCCAGCACGCCGAGTATGTGGTGAACCTTGTCGTGGAAATGACAGGCGCCGGTGGAGCACTCCGGCTGGTTGTAGATGGCCTTGGTGTACCCCAGCACCTCAGTGCCGTTGACGGTCCGGAACAGCCGGCTGCTATTGCTGGTCGGGGAATAGAGCCGGGTTTTGTTCGGCTGGTGGCAGAAGATACAGGCAGCGTTCTTTTTGTCGATGACCGTGCCGATCTCCCCCTTGTGGCTGGAGTAGACGACCGTGCCGCTGCGGTTGATGAGGCTGATATGCTCGATGCTCCTGCTCTGGGCGATCCGGTCGATCATCTGGTACAGGTCGGCCTTATTGTTCTTCATCATGGCGTCATAGGCGCTCTGGTTGATGATCTCCGTCAACTGATCGGCATTGGAGACGGCGTACTCGATGGTCGCCCTTCTGAAGTTCTTGAGGTTGATGTAGTCCAGAATGCTCATGAAGACGACCAGGATCAGGGAGGTCGCGAGGGTGAGTTTAACGATGAGGGAGAGGCGCAGGTGCATGGAAGGCCTTTGCGTACGGAATGGAACGGTTATCGAACTTTAATACTGCTTGGCTACATACTGCGTTTGTCGCCGCAAGTCAAGGGGCAGGTGCGGATGGCGGGAGAATGGCGGGCGTATCCTGTGTGAAATAAGAATAAATATTGTCACGCGCGGGCATGGATATACCTCTCAATGATTTTATACATCACCAGGTCGAGGCCGCCTCCCAAAAAGCCCAATAAACATGCATTGTTGTTTATTGCTGATCAATTTACTCGGTATTTGCGGGCTATTCAGTGCCAGAGGGGTCCGAGATAAGGTTGCAAGGTAGTTTTGACTGAGATATCGAGTTGTTGAAGGCTTGTTATGCTCGTGGATGCAATTGGCATATATAATGCATTTATAAAGTGACTGCCGAGCGGTGCCGTGGCGGTAAGCGTACGGTGAGATTCGTTGATGCCACTATGGAGTAAAGAAAGACACGACAATGAAATCCGATAAATACAGGACCATATTCCTTTGGTTGATCCTCAACTCAATCATCACCATGTGCATCGGATTCTGCCTCTCATCCATCTGCTTGATCCCTTCCTGTTCTCCCAATCTGCGCAGCATGTTTTTCGATACGAATATCGATATTGTCGTGCCGTATATCATCGCGGCCATGATTGCCATTCCTATGATATCGATCCTTTACTATTGGAAATGGTATTCAGGGCGAAAACCGTAACGGCATGGTGTGTATGAAGCCGGGTCGGGCGGGGGAGGGTGGTTGTTGCGCGTCGTTACTGGTCCTATGTCCTATAAAGCCTTCCCACGCCAATAGCCGAAGACCCGTTCGATGAACTCCTCACGGCAGCAGGGGTCGTTCAGGCGCCCCTCCTCCTCCACCGGCAGAAGCGGAAAGCGCCCCACAACGGCCGCGGCAAACAGGCCGCTGCCGTATTTGGACGCACCGTCATCGTTGTAGACCTCGACCCGGAACAGGCCGCAACTGGGCGACCCCTTCTTGAGGATAAAGCCGCAAAGTTCCTCGCCTTCCAACTCCCTCACCTTCATCCGGCACCAGGCCAGCATCTGGTCGGTCAGGTCAAGCCGGCTTTGGTGGGTCACGAGGCGGGGAGCGGCCGGGTCTTCCTCCAGGCGCATGGCCTCGCGGGGCGTCGGCATGCCGCACCCCGTCTCCGGGCAGACAGGCACGAACCGGAAAATACGCCCCAGGCAGTCGGTGATTGTGCGGTCGTGCTTGTGGCCGCCGTCGTAACGGACCCGCTCTCCCAACAGGCAGGAACTGACGCCGACGGCGATGGGAACAGCCGTGGGCTCAGGGCTGGAGGTCGGCATCTTCGATGATCGTTGCGTTTCGGGTCATACACGGCTCCTTTGGGAAGCTTTTACGGGAAATCATATTGTTTTCCCGGAGAGGGCACAAGTACATTTTGTACGGGAATATTCGAGCAAAAAAACCTGATCGCAGTGATTTCACACATAGGATATTGTTATATATGAAAAAATTTGATAAAAATGACTCATGAAGATTCCGGTGATATTCATAGACGGGACACTTGGCGTCGTCAGTGCGGATGAGCTCGATTCCTACATAGAGAAGAGGTGGATTCTCAGCTTTCGCCGTACGGACGCATGGGTCAGGGTTACCTACAAGGATGTCTTGCGGGGGTCATCCGGCAAGAAGACCTTTGAAGGAAATGAACGAAGAAAGAAGTAAGAAGAAGATGCTATAGAACCGAGAAATAACACAACTGATGTTGAACGCATACTCTGACGTCATTTGCGAAACAGTCAGCTTCAAGGTGTCAAATTCCGCAGACAGCAGCCGATTGAAACATACATCGTAGACTTCGTCTCCTTTGAGAAGAAAATTATCATAGAGCTTGATGGTGGGCAGCACTCGGAAAATGAACGGTACGACATGCATCGAGACACCTGTTTGCGAGCCAACGGATTTACCGTATTACGATTTTGGAACAACGATGTTATTAAAAATGTTGAGGGAGTCCTGCAAATTATCAGGCAGGAGTGCTTGAAGTGACTTCCCCNNCCCCTCCCGCAAGGGGCGGGGGAGTAAAAGTCCAAACTCCAGACCCTCTCCCTGAGGGAGAGGGAAATAGTTTGCCGCTCCAGTGGGCGATCAGTTCCACTCATCTCTTATTTTAACATTCCGTGTTCCCGGACCGTTGCCAAACAGCCGGATTCTGTCATACTATACTGAAATGTCCGGAAAAAAATCCACGAACAAATGGACCTGGCCTGACCCACAGCCCATGATGAGGATAGCGAAACCACCGTGTGCCGACTGATAACGACCTTGACATGGATTGTCCTCCTGAGCGCCTGTACGAGCACGGTTGCCCGCAAGAACCTCCCCTATCCACTGACCAACGATACCTTCGGCGAGCAGGTGAAGGTCGTCACCGTGCCCCTGCCGATCATCGCCTCAAGCCCCAACGAAGGGATTACCGTCGGTGCGTTGAGCGCCTTTCTACTTAAAGACAAGAAGGACGAGGTAAGCACCCTGGTCTCGGCCCAAGTGAACTACAACAAGAATTTCGGCGTAACGCCCGCCCTGTACGCCGCATTCTATCCTGCGCCCGAGCAACACTGGCAGATCAACCTCTCCAAGTCCACCATTATCAACGAAGAATACCGGGTCAAGTACCTCAACCGGGAGTTTATGACCGACAAACTGGAATTGAACCTTCACGCCGCCGTGTTTACCGATGGTTCGGCCCGTTTCTTCGGATTCCAGTCCACTGCCCGGAGCGAGGACGAAACCAACTACTCCGACCAGGAGATGGGCATCGACCTCTCGCTCGGATACCGTTTTTTTGACCGGTTCAAGCTGGTGGCCGGCGAACGTCTCCTCAAGGTCAACATCATGCACGGCGCGGTCGCGGGACTTCCCTTCATAACCGATCGATTTCCGGTAGCGGCCATCCCCGGAGTCGACGGCTTCAACGTGAATGCCCAGAAACTATCCCTGGTCTACAGCACCCTAGACTCGCCGGACCTCCCCACCTCGGGTCTCGAGGCCAGGGTGTCCGTGGAAAACAGTGCCGAGGCGCTGGGCAGCAGCGCCAATTATCAAGGGTTCGAAGCGGAGGCCAAAGAATACATCCCGCTTCAGGATGCCCGCTACATCTCGGTGCTGCGCCTGGCCTGCAAACAGACAACGGGTCGCGGCATACCCTTTCTCGAAAGGGCGAGCCTGGGCGGAGAAACGACCTTGAGGGGCTACGGCCTCAACCGTTTCATCGACAACGGCTATCTGCTGCTCAACCTGGAGGAGCGCATCAGGCTGTTCCGCTGGCGCCTGTTCAACGTGCTGGCCGACTGGGAGGTTGCGCCGTTTATCGACTTCGGCTCGGTCTTTGCGTCCCTGGACCGGGCGAACCCCTCAAGCTTCGAATTCAACCCCGGCATCGGCGTCAGGGCGGTTGTCCGCCCCAACATCGTCGGCCGGATCGATGTGGGGTTCGGCAAGGACGGGCCGGCGGTTTTCGTGGGGCTGGGGTATCCTTTTTGATTTATCCGTACATGAATATCCCGGAGGCCATCAATGTCCGGTTAGGAAATTGCATTCGACTGAAACATGTTCTAAAGTCCCCCCTCCCGCTTGCGCGCCGAAGCGCTTTAGCGCGCAGGCCCNNCCGTCAAGAGAGGGGGAGCTAACTGTAAATACCAAACCGGACAACGCTGGGCGAAGGTGGAACTATTGCGAATGTCTGATACACTTGCAATATGCCGAACTGATGAGCGTCGATCTTCCGCTGACGATCAAGTCCCCCTTTGACAAAGTGGGATTTGCCTTTGACCTTAAAACCAAATCCCCCCCAACCCCCCTTTTTCAAAGGGGGGGTTGATATGCACCACCCCCTGCGAAAAGGGGCATTATCCCATGAGAGAGGCCACCAATGCTCCAAGAGGTCCCAGGTACCGACGAGACGCACGGAATCCTTCCCAAATCTCTGCACAAGACCCTCTGCACCCTGGGCTCGGCCGCGTTGTCCGGGGTCAACGGCGTCTGCCGCAGCGTCCTGGCTAACGGCCGCCCCTTTGTCAGGCTGGATGAGGCCGACCTGCTGGAAACGAGCCGCATGCGGACCGGGTTCGACGATTTCAGCGGTGACCTCTTCCTAGAGCCGCTCCGCATCCTGCTGGATTCATTCGAACGGGACGCAGACCTGAACCTGGTGGGGCGGATCTGCGTGCGTTCCGAGATCACGCGCATGCTCTGCAACCGGCTGTACATGGCGGCCGACTGCGGGCGCAACCCCGAGATCCATGAAGAACAGATCCAACGCCCCCTGTTCATAACCGGGCTTCCCCGTAGCGGCAGCACCTTTCTCCATACCCTGCTGGCCCAGGACCCCCGCTGCCGGACACCCCGCATCTGGGAGGTGATGCACCCCTCCCCGCCGCCCGAGCGGCGTTCCTACGATTCCGACCCCCGCATCGGCCGGACCGAGCGGCAGTTGAAGTGGCTCGATGTCCTCATGCCCGAGTTCGAAAAATTCCACATGATCCATGCCCGCTATCCCCAGGAGTGCATCGCCATCACGGATCATGCATTCCTGAGCTATGTGTTCGAGACCATGTACCAGGTATCGAGCTACCGCGACTGGCATGACCAGCAGGACAAGCGCCCGGCCTACGAATTTCACCGCCGTTTCCTGCAACACCTGCAGTGGCGCTGCCCGGGAACCCATTGGGTGCTCAAGGCGCCCAGCCACCTGATGGCGCTGGAGGCGCTTCTGGCGGTCTATCCCGATGCGGATATCGTCGTGACCCACCGCGATCCGCTCAAGGTGCTTCCATCGTGCGCCAGCCTGACGCGGGTGTTGCGCGCCCCCTTCACCAACCGGCTGCGTGTGGAGGAGATCGGCAGCGAGGTGAGCAACCGCTGGGAGGGGAGCGCCCGTTATGCCATGCGTTTCCGTGAGGAACACCACGACCTGCGGCAACGCTTTTATGACGTGCAGTATCCGGACCTGAAGAAGGACCCGCTGGCGGTTGTCAGGGGGATCTACGGCTATTTCGGCAGGGAGTTGGGCCCGGACGCCGAGGAGGCGATGCGGCGCTTTGCTGTGGCCAATCCCAAGGACGGTCACGGCGTGCACCGCTACACCCTGGATGAGTTCGGCCTGGATCGCGACGCGGAGCGGGGCAGGTTCCAATTCTATACGGATTCTTTCGGGATTGCGCCGGAGGCGTGAGCCCGTGCGGCAGGTTGTAGATCGTCGTCCCGGGGAGGCCGGCATGCATGAAGCAAGCGAGCAGCAAGCCAGCAGAACGTCCCTTCAGCAGATCCTCCGCAACCTGCCGGGAACGCCATTTTTGAAGGGAGTAGCCGTACACACGATGCGCCACCTCAACCTGATCCTCCTGCTGGTCGCATTCTGTTTCCTCTTCGCGATGCTGAAGCGGATCGGCTGGTCGAATCCGGCCCTCTACCTTCGGCAGGTGGGGTATTACGCCCCTCTGATCCTGGCTCCCTACGGGGTGAGCACCCTCCTGGTGGTCCTTGCCTGGAGGATGCTCCTGACCGGAAAGGAGAGCCGTCCCACCCTGTGGCGCCTCTGCCTGCTCCGCCTGGGGGGCGAATCGCTCAATCAGCTCACCCCCACGGCCTCCCTGGGAGGCGAACCCTTCAAGGCCCTCCGCCTCCAGGCTTGCGGCGTCCCCTGGCCCGAGGCGGTCGCATCCCTGGTCATCCAGAAGGGGCTGTTGGTCCTGAGCCTGGTCCTGTATATCCTCATCGGCATCGCACTTGTCCCGTTCGTCCTCTCCGGCGGCCACCCCGGCCTGGGCGGCCTCCTCCTGGGGGTGCTCGTCCTGGGAGGGCTGGGCGCGGCCTTTGTCGTGGTGCAGCGCAGCAATCCCTGCAGCCTGTTGGTCCGACTCATGAAGCGGTTCGGCCTTGCCAAGGCCCTGGTCATGGGGAGGGAGGCGGAGTTGGAAACCCTCGATGCGCTCTTGGCCGGCTTCTACCGCGCCCATCCGGGGCGCATCCTTGCGACATTCGGGCTCTTTTTCCTGAGCTGGTCGGCCCAATCAGCTGAGGTGTTCCTGATCTTCACTCTGATGGGGCATCCTCTGGGGTGGGGATCGGCCCTCTGTCTCGACGGCCTGGCCATGCTCTTTACCGGTTTGGGCTTCATGATCCCGGTTTCCCTGGGGGTGCAGGACGGCGGCAATCTGCTGCTGGCGCTCGGATTCAGGATGGGGGCAACCCTGGGGGTGGCCTTCAGCATCATCAGGCGCGTAAGGGAGGCTGTCTGGCTGATTCTGGGGCTGGTGGTCGTTGCCAGGGAGAGATAAACGGCGGGGATAGTGAGAGAGAAAAATAAACGGCAAGCGCCCGGCATAGGCAAAAAAAATCATGGGGAAACGCGGCAGAGAACTTGACATGGCTTGGATAAGGTCTAAAATTAATATATATCCAAAGTAGTCTCGGGTAAAATCAAAAGATCAGGAGAGAGCAAGCACATGGTAACGGGAACGGTAAAATGGTTTAACGACAGCAAGGGGTTTGGTTTTCTTGAACAGGAAAGTGGCGAGGATGTTTTTTGTCATTTCTCCGCAATCACCGGCGATGGGTTTAAATCCCTTGCCGAAGGCGATAAGGTAACGTTTGACGTCGTCAAGGGTCCGAAAGGGCTTCAGGCCGCCAACGTAAAAAAGGTCTGAAGGACGGTACTCTCGTAGGAACCAAAAGGCCCCGGAGAAATGCGGGGCCTCTTTCATGGGTATCTCAGGCGACTCCACACCAAGATGGGTGAGTTTGGTCTTGAAAAGACTCTCCACCTTCATCTCAGGCAAACTTGTATGTGCCCGCGAGCACCTGTAGCTCCCGGCTGAGGACCCTTATTGTCCGCCGGATCACAACACCTGCCATCCCGGTAAAAAGAGCCGATTCTCTACTACTCCCGGTGATTTATGCCGTCAAAAATTCCCTTTGCTCTGGGGATGTCATTCCAATTAAGACATCATAGGGACGGATTAATAACAGTTTTATGAAATATTTTGGTCTATATTGAAGAAAAACTATCGTCTATTAACTGGATTGGCAAAAAGTGAAACCATTTCGTCCTTTATTCTTCGTCTCATACATAGCTATATCAGCTTTTTTCATCAGCGCCTTGGCATCATCGACACCATTGACCGGGTACACGGCTATCCCAATGCTCGTGGTGACGTGTAATTCAATTTCTTGAATATAAATCGGGTCATTAATGGCTTTAATAATTTTATCCGCTACAAGTTCCGCATCTAGTGGATGGGCTATTTCAGGCAATACAATAATGAATTCATCTCCGCCCTGTCGACAAACCGTATCCCCACTTCGAACGCAGGTAAGCAGTCTGCCGGCAATAATCTTCAAAAGTTCATCCCCGGCGTCATGGCCCAAAGTATCATTAACCAGCTTGAAATTATCAAGGTCGAGGAACATGAGCGCCAAGGATCGATCAAAACGCTTTGCCTGGGAAAGGGCCTGATTAAGCCGGTCCTTCAACAATCTCCGGTTAGGAAGTTTGGTGAGGGCATCATAGTAAGCCAGTTGGTGAATCTGTTCCAGATCCCGTTTGCGCTCGGAAATATCTTCGATCTGGGCAATGAAATAAAGGGGAGTAGCACTACTATCCCTTTGGATAGAAATAGTAACCTGTACCCATACAACCTGTTGATCTTTACGGATGTAACGTTTTTCCGTCTGGTAAAAATTTGCACTGCCGTTGAGCATTAATTGTGTATTGGCAAGATTGGCATCTAAATCATCGGGATGGGTGATTTCTTGGAACGCCATACTTTCAAGCTCATTTTTTTCGTACCCAACAATTTCACAAAGGGCGCGATTCACCAGTACGAATTTGCCTTCAAGAGACTCGACAGCCATGCCAATTGGGGCAAACTCTAAAATACTGCGAAAACGTTCTTCGCTCTCGCGGAGAGCTTCCTCAGTTTGCATGCGTTCTCTGAGAGTATTCAACTGTTCCTTGCTCTTGATAATCGATAATTCGTAGGTAGATATGAGAAGATCAAGAATTCGAGGAATTTCGGAACTAATGGGATAATCATCTCCCTTGTATAATATACTGGTTTCAATGACTTTACGGTTTTTATCGGAATGTTTGGGCAAAGAAAGGATAGTCTCAACCTTTGACAGGAGATAATCTTCATTATATGGCTTAGTGATGAAACTGTCAGCGCCACTCTCCAACGCCATAATGATGTCTTTAACGCTTGAAAGCTGTGTGAGAAGCATGACTGGAATGTCTCTAATGGCCTCATCCTCTCGGATAGTTGAGCACAACTGATAACCATCCATTTCCGGCATTACTATGTCACTAATGACCAGTGAGGGCATAACCGATCGGATAATTGCCAGTCCCTCCCGCCCATTTTGTGCAGCTATAACACCATAGCCTTGCTGCATCAGCAAATTTTGCAGTTGCAATGACTGCGTTTGACTGTCTTCGACTATAAAAATCGTCTTGCCTTGTAGTTGAACATTCATGCGGAGTTCCTATAAGCTGCCATGATTCTGTAACAACAGTATATTGCCAAAAAATTTCAAATTATCACATTTATCTCCTCAAGTGTGCTTTTTTCGGCTGCAGATCGTGCAAAATCAGGAAAAATCGGATTGATCCGGCATGTTCTTCGCGCTCCCCTTGCCTTGGCGCAGTTTTGTTGCTACTATTTACATCAATTATAATGACCATGCAATCATCTGCCGCCATGAGGTGACAATCGGTGCCGGACCCCACTCCAGCTTGTCGTTTTCACCCTTGATGAACTTCGATATGCGCTCCATCTATCATCTGAGACTCTTGCAAAAGTCCAAAAAGTCCCCTCCCCCCTTGTGGACCCTCTGGGGCCTAAAGGGGAGGGTTAGGGTGGGGGGGAAGTTTGCCGTGAAATCTGCGTGTTGCAGCTTCACCCACCCCCCAGCCCCTTCCCGTCGAAGGGAGGGGGAGTCAATCCGGAGCTCGTGATCGGCGTCGTGAATTTCATAAATTCGATTTAATTCTTGGACGTTTGAGGTATTGCACATGCCCCCTGAAAAGAAGCCCACATCAGAAAAAATCGCTATGTCTTTACCTGCCGAACCTGCCATCGAAGCCGGAGAAGCGCCTGCGCCGGCAAGCCCCTGTCTCGTTGTCGCCATCGGCGCATCCGCAGGCGGCCAGGAGGCCCTGGAACAATTCTTTACCATTATGCCCACCGACTGCGGAGTTTCCTTCGTGGTGGTCATGCACCTCCCGCCCGACGGCCCGTCGTTTTTGGCCGAGATGCTGGGCCGCTACACCACCATGGAGGTCGTGACGGCCGAGGAAGGGATGCCGCTTGTGCCGAACCGGATCCAGGTGATCCCGGCCGGCAGGGAGCTGACCATGAACGGCGACCGGCTGCTGCTCCACCTTGAAGGGCCGGTGGAGTTGCGCAGGCTGGATCACCCCATCGACAGGCTGTTCCGCTCCCTGGCCCAGGCTAAGGGCAAGGATGCGATTGCCGTGGTCCTGTCCGGTTTCGGCACCGATGGCACGGAAGGGGTAAAAGCGGTCAGTGCGGCCGGGGGCGTGGTCATCGTGCAGGAACCGGCCTCGGCCGGCAGCCCCGCCATGCCGCGCAGCGCCATTGCTTCCGGGGCCGCAGGCCTGATCCTGCCGGCGGAAGAGATCCCGGTGAAGATTGCCGAGATCGCCCGCGGGACATGCAGCCTCGCCTCCCATGCGTGCCGTCCGACAACCCTTGAGGAAGAGCTGCATACCATCTTCGCCATCGTGAAGGCCAAGACCGGCCACGATTTCAGCTCCTACAAGGCGAGCACCGTGATGCGGCGCATCGAGCGGCGCATGGCGGTGAACGACGCAGGTGGGATCGGGAAGTACATCGCCCTGTTGCGGAAAAATCCGCACGAGGCCCATGCCCTCTGCCAGGACATCCTCATCGGCGTGACGAGCTTCTTCCGCGACCCGGAGGCGTTCGACACGCTACGCCGGGAGATCATCCCGCGGCTGTTCGCGGACCGGGACCCGGACGAACCGGTGCGGATCTGGCACGCCTGCTGCGCCACCGGCGAGGAGGTCTACTCTATGGCCATGCTGATCCGGGAATACCTGGACGAGCACCGGCTTGCAGCCAAGGTGCAGCTCTTCGCCACCGACATCGACGAGGTGGCCATCGCCCAGGCCAGGGCAGGGCGGTACGACGGCGACATCGCCGCCGTCCTGGGGGAGGAGCGGCTGGGGAGATTCTTCACCAGGGGGGACGGCCACTGGCAGGTGTCGAAATCCCTGCGGGAGATGGTCGTCTTCGCCCACCACAGCCTGATCAAGGACCCCCCCTTCTCGCGCCTGGACCTCCTGGTCTGCCGCAACTTCCTCATCTACCTCAACCCGGACATGCAGAAACGGCTCATCTCCCTGTTCCACCAGGTCCTGAAGCCGGGGGGCTTCCTCTTCCTCGGCAGCGCCGAATCGGTTGGGCACCACAGCGAGCTGTTCGACACCATGGACAAGAAGTGGAAGATATTCACCCGCAGGGAAGGGGCGCACCGCAGCGAGGCCCCCTTCCCGCTCACCGCATCGGTCCGGCTGCCGGGGAAACAGCGTCCCGCCCGCCAGGCCGGGGCCCGGGAACCATCCCCCCAGTCCCTGGCCGAGAGGTTCCTGTTGGAGCGCTACGCCCCGCTGGGGATGGTAATCAACGAGAAGTACGAGGCGATCCATACCACCTCCCGCACGAACAGCTTCCTGGAGGTGCCGGTGGGCGAGCCGACCCGCGACATCCTGAAGATGGCCAGGGAAGGGTTGCGGCCGGCCCTGCGGGCGGCGATCTACAAAGGTTTCACCGAGCAGGGCGAGGTGGTCTTCCGGGGGGTGAGGGTCGGCGACGACGGGGACGGGGCAACGGTCAACATCCTGGTCAAGCCGCTTCAGGCTGCCCCGTCGGCCGAAAGATTGCTGATGGTCGTCTTCGAGCCGGCCGCTCCACCGGCCCCCCTTCCCGCCCCGGCCGGCGAGGCGGAGGCGCTCCCTGGCGCGGAGAACTCGCGGGAGGGGCTGATCCGCCAGTTGGAGGAGCAGTTGCACATCACCCACGAGCAGCTCCAAGCCACCAGCGAACAGTTGGAGACCTCCAACGAGGGATTCCTGTCGGCCAGCGAAGAACTGATGTCCATCAACGAGGAGTTCCAGTCCGCCAACGAGGAACTCCAATCCACCAACGAAGAGCTGGAGACCTCCAAGGAGGAGTTGCAAGCCCTGAACGAGGAGTTGGTCACGGTCAACGCCGAATTGCAGGGCAAGGTGGAAGAGCTTAACCAGACCACCAGCAACATGGAGAACCTCCTTGCCAGTTCTGAGATCGCCACGATCTTCCTCGACTGGCAGTTGCACATCAGGGGTTTCACACCTGCCGCGGAGGTTATCTTCAACCTGATCCCGTCAGACACCGGCCGGCCTTTCCGGCATTTTGCGGGGAGGATCGACTGGCCCGGCTTTACCAGCGACGCGGAAACTGTGCTGGCGGGGCAGCCCTTCGCCGAGCGGGAGGTGACAACCCTGGACAGCGAACGGTGCTACCTCAAGCGCATCTTCCCCTACCGGACCCAGGAGGGAAAGATTGATGGCATCGTCGTCACCCTCATCGATATCACCGAGCGCAAACGAATGGAGGAGCGGACCAGGCATCTCGCCTCATTCCCGCAAATGAACCCGAATCCGGTTTTGGAGCTGGACCTTTCAGGGAGGATCAACTTCTGCAACTCTGCCGCGTCCCTGTTAATGGAATCTTGCGGCAGGGAGAACGATGATTTTGGCTCTTTCCTTTTCCCCGACTTTGACGCCATGCTGCGGGAACTGGGCGGGGAAGGCGGAAAAAACGTCTATCGGGAAATCGCCGTCAAGGACCGGGTATTCGGTCTGTCAGTGAATTCAGTTCCCCAGTTCGGCGTTGTCCGCGTATATGCCTTTGACATCACCGAACGCAGGCGGGCGGAAGAAGATCTGCAACGGGCGAAGGAGGAGGCCGAGGCGGCCAACCGGGTTAAGAGCCAATTTCTCGCCAACATGAGCCACGAACTGCGCACTCCCATGACCGGCGTTCTCGGCATGCTCGATCTCGCCCTATCAGGTGACCTTAAAGAGGAACAGCGTGAATTTATCTGCGCCGCCCACGCATCGGCCCACTCCCTAGTCCGGATTCTCAATGACATCCTTGACCTGACAAAAATCGAGAAGGGCATATTCTCTATTGTTGAAGAACCATTCTCTATCCGGAACAGCGTGGAAAATACGTTCCAAATCCTCCTTCCGGTTGCGAAAAGGAAAGGGCTCGAACTCAATTTCACAGTGGCCGACGATGTGCCGGAGACCCTGTCCGGTGACCAGACACGGCTCAACCAGATATTGACGAACCTGGCCGGAAACGCGGTCAAGTTTACTGAAAAAGGAACAGTGGAGATAAGCGTCACAGCGGGCGGCAGCGCCCCTGCAGGCAGACGGGCAATTACCTTCACTGTTACCGACACCGGCATCGGCATCCCCGAAGGCAAGAAGGATCTCCTTTTCCGTGAATTCAGCCAGGTGGACGACTCCCATTCCCGCCGCTACGGCGGCGCCGGGCTCGGCCTTGCCATAAGCAAGGAGATCGTGGAGCGCTTGGGGGGGAAAATCACCTTCACGAGCGAAGAGGGAAAGGGGAGCGTCTTTTCATGCTGCATCCCATTCGGCGAGGCGGATACGGTGGGCGACGCTGAGCTCGCACCAGAGAAAACGATGGAAGCGGAGGCCGCCTCCCCTTCTGAAGAACAGAACAGACCGCGACTCCTCCTTGCCGAGGATGATCAAACCATCGGGAACATACTCCAAATGATGCTTCAGCGGTCAAATTACGAGCTTGATATTGCCGGGAACGGACAGGAAGCGGTCGGGATGTGGGAAAGCGGGAACTACGACATCATTTTGATGGACGTGCAGATGCCTCTCCTGAACGGTTTTGAGGCCACTGCCGCCATACGCGGGAAGGAGAGCAGCCGCGGCGGCCATATCCCCATCATCGCCATGACGGCCCATGCCCTCAAAGAGGATATGCAGAGATGTCTCGCAGCCGGCATGGACGCCTATATCTCCAAACCGATCGACTTCAAAGCCTGCCTGCAACTTATAGTTGAAACCCTTAAAATGTCGGGTATGTCTACCACCCCCGGCCCCTCCTAAACTAGGAGGGGAGGAAAAACGCCAAGATCTTCCCCCTCCTTGATAAGGAGGGGGGAGGGGGTGGTTGATTGCGTTCGTCCTTTCTTGCTTTGGAGAGGTTTTGCTGCTAATGTTAATACTTTGAAATGACCGCGAATACTGACGCTGCCATGAGGTGACAATCGGTGCCGGACCCCCTCCAACTTGTCGTTTTCACCCTTGATGAACTTCGATATGCGCTCCATCTATCAAAAGTGGAGAGAGCGATCAACATGATCGAAATCACCCCGTTGCCGAGTGCCCCGGAGATCGTGATCGGCGTCGTGAATGTCCACGGTTCGGTCATTCCGGTCCTGAATATCCGCAAGCGCTTCCGCCTCCCGGAGAAAGAGCCGGATCTTGGCGATCAATTGCTCATCGCCCACACGGCCAGGCGCGACGTGGCGCTCGTGGTGGATACGGTAATCGATGTGCTCGCCCTTCCATCCGGAGAACCGGTTGCGCCGGAGACCATCCTGCCGCGCCTGGAGCATGTGGAAGGCGTGGTCAAACTCGACGACGGCATGATCTTTATCCAGGACCTGGACGCATTCCTCTCCCTGGAAGAAGAACAGGGGCTGGAAGCCGCGATTGAAGCCGAAAACCGTTAAGGAGGCTAGCAAACTTATTATTGCTAGCCTCCTAAAGGAAACCATGTCCCGCCAAATTTCCGACCGGCTGTTGACGCAGCTAAGCGTTTATGTCACCAGTTGGCTCGGCCTGCACTTTCCTGAAAAGCGCTGGGGCGACCTTGCAAGGATCATCTCCCATGCCGCTCGGGAACTGGGGTTTGAGGATGTTGACGCGTTCATCGAACGGCTTGTCTCCAGGCAAACCACCAAGGAGCAGGAGGAGATCCTCGCCGGTCACCTGACAATCGGTGAAACCTATTTCTTCCGTGAGCAGAAAAGTTTCGATATCCTCGAAAACCGTATCCTGCCCGATTTGATCGCCTCCCGGCGCGGCAGGGAACAACGACTGAGGATCTGGAGCGCCGGCTGCTCGACCGGCGAAGAACCCTATTCGCTTGCGATCCTGCTCAGCAGGCTGATCCCTGATCCGCGGGAGTGGCAGATCACCATCCTGGCCACGGATATCAATTCGCGCGCCCTGGGCAAGGCGGTCCATGGCGTGTACAGCGATTGGTCGTTCCGCGGCATACCTCAATGGGTCCGTCAAAGGTATTTCACAAAGACACCCAATGGGCACGACGAGTTGCAGCATGCCATCAGGCGGATGGTGACCTTTTCCGTCCTGAATCTGGCGGAAGACAACTATCCCTCGCTTTCGACCAATACTAATGCGATGGATATCATTCTCTGCCGCAACGTCCTGATGTACTTCGAGCCGAAACAGCAACATAAGGTTATCAAAAGCTTTCAGCGATCGCTTTTGGAGGGTGGCTGGCTGGTCGTCAGCCCTTGTGAAACATCGCCCGCCTTTTCCACCTGTTTCGAAACGGTCGTGTTTCCGGATGCGGTCTTCTACAAGAGGAACGAGCAGAGGAATAAACCGCAGGTCATTGTGCCAACTCTCATCTCTCAACCCTCATCTCTCATCGAGGGGAAAGGGGAGGGAAGGAAACCGCAGCTCATTGCGCCCCCTGCGCCGGGCAAAGTGAAACAGGTAGAGCCTAAAACGCAGACCTCGGTGTATGAAAAAGCTTTGACTCTTTATCACCAGGGGAAATACAAAGAGGCCGCCCACAAACTTTCCGGACTTCTTGCCGAGACCGAAGCAACAAGCGGCGCCAAGCCGGCGTTCGGGAAGGCTGCGGCCCTCATGGCGCAGGCCCAGGCCAACCGGGGGGAGATTGCCGTGGCCCTGGAATGGGTGGAAAAGGCGATTGCCGCCGACAAGCTCAATGCGGAACTGTATTATCTGCGGGCGACCATTTTCCAGGAACAGGGAGAGATCCTAAAGGCTGTGGCCTCCCTGAAGCAGTCCATCTACCTCGATCAGGCCTTTGTGATGGCCCATTTTGCCCTGGGCGCGCTTACCCTCCAAAGCGGGAAACCCAGGGAAGCGGGCAGGCATCTCGAAAACGCCCTGTCGCTCCTTTTGGCCTGCCCGGCCGATGACCCGGTGCCGGGCGCGGAAGGGATGACCGGCGCACGACTCTCGGAGATTATCACAGCGACCAAGGCGTGTATCTCACAACGGTGATGATTCGCTTTTGCATTCAAGATGGCACATATTTCAGGCCAGACCTTTGAGGTTTTTAAAACCTCAAAGGTCTTCAAAATGTCAACTTGAATCCAACTTGGAATGAGTGGTTTATGAGGAGCATCTGATGGGAGAATCACCAAAAAAACCGGGGCCGGGCCAGGCAAAGATCGTTGACCGGGACAGGCTCCGCCAGCGTCTCGAAATCGCCGGAACACATGCCGGCTGGGAACTGACGCCGGACGAGAAACAAGGAATCCTCCGCAAACGCGCGAAGGTCCTGGCCAAACAGTTGGAACCGGACCAGGATGCCGGAGCAAGTCTCGATTGCCTGGAGTTCCGCCTTGCCTATGAGACCTATGCCATCGAGATGCGCTGGGTTGCCGAGACATACCCCTTGAAAGAGCTTACCCCGCTCCCCTGCACCCCGCCCTTCGTGGCCGGGATCATCAACGTGCGCGGCCGGATACTGTCGGTGATCGACATCCGGAAGTTCTTCGACCTGCCCGAAAAGGGGCTGACCGACCTGAACCAGGTCATCATCGTGCACGATGAAGGGATGGAGTTCGGCATCCTGGCTGACGAACTCCTCGGCACGCGCTCGATACCGCTTTCGGAGGTGCAGCCTCCGCTCCCCACGTTGACCGGCATTCGAGAGGAGTACCTGAAGGGTGTGACCCGGGAGCGGACGGCGATTCTGGACGCGAAAAGGCTCCTCGGCGATAAAAACATCGTCGTGTATGAAGATATTGGGGATTAGGCTGATGTCAACTCAATCAAAACCACGAGGAGGATTTGTTATGCAATGGTTCAACAACCTCAAAATTGGGACAAGACTAATCTCCGGGTTCGTGTTGGTAGCATTGATCGCGGGTTTGATCGGTTTCATCGGTATTCAGAAGATCCATCAGATTGATGCAGCGGATACCAGGCTCTACGAGAAGATCACGGTGCCTACCGCTCAGTTACTCGCTATTTCAACTGATTTCCAGAGGATACGGGTTAATGTCCTCTATGTTTTAAGGGCAACCGGTAAAGCTGATAAAGAAAAGTTCGCTCAATCAATAAATACGCTTAGAGAAGAAATAAATAAAAATGCCGGCTTGTTTGAAAAGACCCTTTTAACCGAGGAAGGGAAAAAATTGTTTGCAGATTTCAACAAAGAAAGAGGAAATTATTATCCCATCATGGAAAAAGTGCTGCAACTTTCGATCTCAGGAAATGACAAGGAGGGCCAGGCAATAATTGATTCAGGGCAACTGGCAAAGATCGGCGGTGACTTTAATGAAACTATCGACAAATTGGTTGATGCCAAGATCAAACAGGCCAAACTTAATTCCGACGACAATTCCGCTACCGCCGATGCCGCCTCCAAACTCATGACCGGCTTTGCCATTGCCGGTGTTCTGATCGCAATCGCTCTCGGCCTATTCATCACCCGCACCATTACTGCCCCCATCAATAAGGCTGTCGGCGTTGCCAACTCATTGGCCCAGGGTGATCTGACCGTCGAAGTCCCCCTCTACGACAGCCGGGACGAACTGTCGGCTCTGCTCGCCACGTTCCGGCGCATGGTGGAGAACCTCCGCACCCAGACGCTGGCGATCCATGAAGGGGTGAATGTCCTTGCCTCTTCATCCGGAGAAATCCTTGCTTCTTCCAGCCAGGTCGCTTCCAGCGCCTCGGAAACGGCGTCTGCGGTGAACGAGACCACCGCCACCGTCGAAGAGGTCAAACAGACCTCACAGCTCGCTTCGCAGAAGGTCCGGCTCGTTGCGGAGAACGCCCAGAAGTCGCTGCAGGTGTCCCAGCAGGGGAAAAAATCGGTGGAGGACGCGGTGCAGGGGATGAACCGCATCCGGGAACAGATGGAGACCATTGCCGAGAGTATCGTCAACCTGAGCGAGCAGGGCCAGGCCATCGGCGAGATCATCGCCACGGTCAACGACCTGGCCGAGCAATCAAACCTTCTTGCCGTCAACGCGGCTATCGAGGCGGCCAAGGCAGGCGAGCACGGCAAAGGCTTCGCCGTGGTTGCCCACGAGGTGAGGAGCCTGGCCGTGCAGTCCAAGGAGGCGACCGCCCAGGTCCGGACGATCCTCAACGACATCCAGAAGGCCACCAACGCCGCGGTGATGGCCACCGAGCAGGGGAGCAAGGCGGTGGAGGCGGGAGAGAGGCAATCCGGAGAGGCGGGCGAGGCGATCCGGCTTTTGGCCGACAGCATCGCCGATTCGGCCGATGCCTCGACCCAGATAGCGGCCTCCAGCCACCAGCAGATGGTGGGGATGGAACAGGTGGCCCAGGCCATGGAGAACATCAAGGAGGCCAGCATCCTGAGCGTCACCAGCACGCGCCAGGCCGAACAGTCCGCCCAGAACCTGCACGAACTGGGACAGAAGCTCAAAGGGCTGGTAGAGCGGTTCAAACTTTAAACCATGGACATTGAATTTCAAAAACGGCTTCTGGCCATCTTCCGGGACGAAACGAAGGAACACCTGGCCGCCATCTCCGATGGCCTGTTGGCGCTGGAAAAGGCCGTAGAGCCCGAGATGCGGAAGAAGGTTCTGGAAACCGTCTTTAGGGAGGCGCACAGCCTCAAGGGTGCTGCCCGCTCGGTCGGCATGAGCGGGATCGAATCGCTCAGCCACGCGCTGGAAGGGGTCTTTGCCGGCATCAAGCGCCAGGAAGTGGCCTTCACCCCGGTCTTGTTCGACCTGCTGCACCGGGTGGCCGACGAGATCGCCGGGCAGATCCTGGCCGATGAAACAGGCCGGGCCGCTGCCGGAGAACCTTCGCAGACGGAGTTGATTGCCAGGTTGAACCAGGCTGCGAAGAGCGTACCTTCTCTCCCTCCGCCGGAGACGGCGGCGCCGCGCGAGGTTCAGGAAAACCTCCCGGCCGGAAAAAGCGTCGTGTCGGATACGGTCAGGATATCGGCGGCAAAACTGGACTCCCTGCTGCGCCAGGCGGAAGAGATGCTCACGGCAAAGCAGGCCGCCCAGCAGCGCGCCCAGGAACTGAAGGAGATCAGCGCCGATCTGACAGCGTGGCAAAAGGAGTGGAAAAGACTCCGTCCCGTGTTGGGTAAGCTGCGCAAATTGCAGAAGACTTCGGCTATAGGCTTTGGCGAGGACAACTCTTTTGCCGGCATGGACAGGCTCCTGGTGTTTTTAGAGGTGAGCCACGCTGCTGTCAAATCCCTGGAACACAAGCTTAGCGCCCTGGACAAGGCGAGGGCCAATGACCGCCACGTCCTGGAGGGAATGGTGGACAGCCTCGTCAATGATCTCAAAGGCGTGCTGATGCTCCCCTGTTCAACCGTTCTTGGGCTTCTCCCCAGGATGGCGAGGGATATGGCGCGGGAACGCGGCAAGGACGCGGAACTGGCGATCACGGGGGAATCGGTTGAAATCGACAAACGGGTGCTGGAGGAGTTGAAAGATCCGCTGATTCACCTGGTCCGCAACTGCATCGACCATGGCTTGGAAAAGGCCGATGAGCGCAAACGCCGCAACAAGCCTGCGACCGGGACGATCCGCATCGGGATTGCGCTCAAGGATTCGAATCTGGCCGAGATCATCGTCTCCGACGACGGCAGGGGAATAGACACCGCCGCAGTGGCAGCGGCGGCCGTTCGCCAGGGCGTCATGACCCAGGATCAGGCCAAACGGATGGAGCGCGACGAGCTTTTGGGAGTCGCCTTTACTTCGGGTCTTTCCACTGCTCCCCTGATCACCGATATCTCGGGCCGGGGGCTCGGCCTGACCATCGTGCGGGAGAAGGTTGAAAAGCTGGGCGGGACCGTCACGGTGACAAGCGAACCGCACAAGGGGACAACCTTCAGGATGGTGGTTCCTTTGACCCTGTCAACCTGCCGCGGCGTCCTTGTCGCCGTGGGGGAGCAGACCTTCATCATCCCGGCTGCCGGCGTGGAACAGGTGGCGCGGATAGACAGGAACGCTCTCAAGACGGTGGAAAACAGGGACACCGTCGAATTGGACGGAGAGGCGCTCTCATTTGTCCTCTTGTCGGACGTTCTGCAACTCCCGCGCAAGGAGCGGAGCACCGAGGACGCAGGAATGGTTCCGCTCTTCGTAACCGGCAGCGGAGCGCTCCGGATCGCTTTCGGTGTGGATGGCGTCCTCGATGAGCACGAGGTGTTGGTGAAATGCTTGGGGCCGCAACTGGCGCGGGTACGCAATATTGCCGGAGCAACAGTATTGGGAACGGGTAAGGTGGTGGCCATCCTCCATCCCGGCGACCTGATGAAATCCGCTGTGAAAGAGTCCTTTGCTCCGGCCGCTGCGGCATACAAGGCAAAGCCCAGCGAGGCGGAGCGCAGATCGGTATTGATCGCCGAAGATTCGATAACCGCGCGCACGCTTTTGAAGAACATCCTGGATGCGGCCGGCTACCTGACCGTTACGGCCGTGGACGGCATCGACGCGCTGACGCAACTCCGCACGCACGGGATCGACCTGGTGGTGTCGGACGTTGACATGCCGCGCATGAACGGATTCGAGCTGACGGCAAAGATTCGCTCCCTGCGGGAGTTTGACGACCTGCCGGTGGTGCTGGTGACCTCGCTGGATTCCCGCGAGGACCGGGAACAGGGGATCGAGGTGGGTGCGAGCGCCTATATCGTCAAGAGCAGCTTTGACCAGAGCAACCTGTTGGATGTGGTTAGAAGATTGATATGACAAACATTGACATGATAAACCCAAGGAGCCCGAAAATCAGGGTGCTGATCGTTGACGACTCGGCCGGCATGCGGATGATGCTGGAAAGGATATTCAACGACGATCCCGCATGCGAGGTGGCCGGAACCGCCGGCGACGGTGATGAGGCTTTGGCGGCCGTGCAGCGTCTGGCGCCGGACGTAGTCACCATGGACATAAACATGCCTGGAATGGACGGCCTTGAGGCCACCCGCAGGATCATGGAGGTCCATCCGACTCCCATCGTCATTGTGAGCGGCAACCTGGATGCGGAAGAGGTATTGTCATCATTCCGGGCCATGGAGGCCGGCGCGCTTCTGGCCCTGCCCAAACCCAGGGGAGCGGCCTCTCCCGGGCACGAGGCGGATATCGCATTGCTGGTCGGGAAGGTGAAACTGATGGCTGGGGTCAAGGTGGTGAGACGCTGGCCGCGAAGCGGGAAGAAAATATTGCCGCCGCTATTGCCGGATGCCCCGATACAGGTTAAGGCCGTTCCGCGGATAGTGGCGCTGGGGGCCTCTACCGGCGGGCCGGTGGTTATCAATACCATCCTCTCAAGCCTGCCGCAGGATTTCCCGTTACCGCTTTTGGTCGTTCAGCATATGGCCACGGGCTTCATCAGCGGATTTGTCGACTGGCTCAACATCTCCTCCCGTCTGCCGGTCCGGATTGCACGCGATGGAGAGGAGATTCGGCCCGGCAATGTCTATGTGGCCGCCGAAGGGGTGCATCTGGAAGCGGCAACCGGCGGACGGATCAGGCTCAGCGGGAACGATCCCGAAAACGGCCAACGGCCGTCGGTTTCCGCGCTTTTCCGCTCCGTTGCCGAGTTCTACGGCGATAACGCGGTCGCCATCCTCCTTACCGGCATGGGGGATGACGGCGCACGGGAAATGAAGCTGCTGAAAGACAGGGGCGCCGTAACCATGGCCCAGGACCGGGAGAGTTCCGTTATCTTCGGAATGCCGGGGGAGGCCGTCAAGCTCGGCGCTGCCGTTTACGTGCTGCCTCCGGAGAGTATCGCAGCCACCCTCGAACGGCTTGCCAAGGTTAAACCCACTTAGCAATCAAGGTGATACTCAAAGGAGCGCAGGCATCTTGCCTGTGTTTCAAGCGGGGTTCAACCCCACTTGAATAGGCAGGCTGGAAGCCTACCCTCCAAAAATCTCATCTTGTTCGCAAAATGCAATAAAGTGCCCGGCATGGCACAATGACAGGAACAGCATCCTTAATGAGAGGACGGGATTAATGGCGGGTATCGGAGAGACAACCGGGAATAAGGGTGAAAAGATCATCATCGTGGAGGACAGCCCCACCCAGGCGGAGCAACTGAAGCATATCCTCGAAAGGCGCTCTTACGGCGTCTCGATAGCCCGCGACGGTAAAGCGGCCCTTGCCGTGATGGAGGCTGAAAGGCCGGCATTGATCATCAGCGATATCGTCATGCCGAAGATGGACGGCTACGAGTTGTGCCGCCGGATCAAGTCGCACCTGGAGTGGTGCAATATTCCGATCATCCTTTTGACCTCTCTCTCCGACCCGCAGGACGTCATCAAGGGGCTGGAGTGCGGTGCCGACAATTTCATCACGAAGCCGTTCGACGAGGATGAACTCGTCTCCCGAATCGGATACCTGCTCGCGAACCGTTACGAAAAGGGAGAGTGCGCCGCTCAGCCGGACTTGAAGATAGCCTTTGCCGGCCAGGAATACGCGATAACCGCGGGCCGCCGCCAGATCCTCGATCTGCTTCTCTCAACGTACGAGACCGCCATCCGCAAGAACAACGAGTTGATCAGGGCGCGGGATGAATTGAACGGAATGAACGATCAGTTGGAAGAAAGGGTCAGAGAGCGGACCGCGAAACTTTCCAGGACAATGGAATTATTGCGTGCGGAGACCGCCGAGCGGGTTCGGACGGCGGAAGAACTTTGCAACAAAGACCGCATCATGATGCAACAGGGCCGCCAGGCAGCCATGGGCGAGATGATCGGCAACATCGCCCACCAGTGGCGGCAGCCGCTGAATACGCTTGGGCTCCATATTCAGAAACTCGAACTCTTTTATGAATTGGGATCGTTCAGCAAGGAGTTGCTCACCGACACTGTCGGCGAATCCATGCTCCTGATCGACCACATGTCCCAGACGATCGACGATTTCAGGGATTTCTTCAGGCCTGAAAAGGAAAAGACCAACTTCAATGTCAACGAAGTGATCAGAAAGACCATGACTCTTGTCGAAGACAGCCTGAAGTCCCAGATGATCTCCGTCGATATCGAAACTGAAGACGATGCCCAGGTCAATGGCTATCCAAACGAATATTCCCAGGTCATTGTGAACATCCTGATGAATGCGCGGGACGCCTTTTACGAGCGCAAGATCGATGACGGCCGGATTGCGATAAAGACATTTGCCGATGACGGCAAGGCGGTCGTGACCATTACCGACAACGCTGGGGGCATACCCGGGGAGATCATCGAGAAGATCTTCGACCCCTACTTCAGCACCAAGGGACCGGACAAGGGGACGGGCATCGGCCTGAACATGGCCAAGAATATTATCGAGACAAACATGAACGGCAGGTTGACAGCGCGCAATACCGGAGACGGCGCCGAATTCAAGATAGAAACTGAACGTTTTCCCGCTTCCTGATACGCGGTTCTGCGGTCAAATCCAACAGAGGATGGCTACCACCCCCGGCCCCTCCTAAACTAGGAGGG
>PLYK01000010.1 GCA_003151775.1 Geobacter sp.
GTTCTCGGCCAGGAAGCCGTAACCGGGGTGGATGGCGTCCACATCGGCCTTGAGGGCCAGGGCGATGATCTCCTCGATCCCCATGTAGGCGTCGATGGGCGCCTTGCCCTTACCGATCAGATAGGCCTCGTCGGCCTTGTAGCGGTGGAGCGACAGCTTGTCCTCTTCGGAATACATGGCTACCGTACCTATGCCCAACTCGGTACAGGCCCGAAAGATGCGGATGGCGATCTCGCCGCGGTTCGCGGCCATGACTTTGCGGAACTTCTGTTTCTGCATGAATATGCCTCCGAAGGTTATGGCTACCCAGGAACATTTACCAAGGGTGAAATTCGAGCGCCTGAAAACGCCAAACATTTAGCAAAACTAAATTTAATCAGCTATTTTAGATAGTTACATTGTAATAAGTTCGGTCAATAAACCAGATTGAAGGGGCTTTGTCAACAGTGATTTTTCGGGAAGATCACATCCATGCAGAGAATGAGGCAATCGAACCGGCAGATGAAGCCCAATTTATTAAAAAGGGGGACCGAGGGGGATTTGCACCACTTGTGAAGACTACCACCCCCGGCCCCTCCTAAACAAGGAGGGGAGGAAAAACGCAAAAGCGCTTCCCCCTCCTTCTTGAAAAAAAATCCGACAACAGCAAAAGCAGTTATCGGATTCAATTTCGATTGGCGCGCCAGTAAGGATGAAAATCAGTACTGGGAAATGTCTTTTGATGTCAATAAGATATAGCTGCTTCACGGTTTAAGTGAGGGGCTGTAGCATATGGGGTAAACGATTCTAGTTCGCACTGGCTCCCCGAAGACGAAATCACTAACTGGGAAACATGTTTGTTATTGAAAGGTTAAGTTTTCTAGGCCAAGCTTCAGCATTCTCTTTTCTGAAGCCCTGTAATCATCCAGTACATCACAAGCGGGAATGACATGAATATGACGCTGCCGGTAAAAACAAACGTCTGCGAAATTGCATAGCCGTAATTCATCCCGATTACCCCCAACAAGGCAATTCCCACCACATATGACGTTATCAGCGCTGCCAGTCCGATAAGCGCATATGGTACCGCCTTCCGGTTGTGCAACAGCCAGGGGGATAGTGCCCCCACATAGATTGCCAGGGTAATGATATCAAGAGCGAGTCCCGCCTGAAGGGTATCTTGTCCCTGCCGGTAGGTGAGTACACTGTCCCATGCTACTGATGCCTGTGAATGTGCCGAAAAGAGTTTGAACAAGGGGGTTGTCAGTATTGCCAGCACATGGCAGTACGTCTCCTTGAACCGGTCCAGCATCAGAAACGTGACGGTGCAGATCACGGCAGACTGTGCAAGCCGTTTGAGCGTCTCGCCGCTGAACCGGAATTTCCTGTCGGCCCAGACTTTCCATACGGTAAATACCAGCAGCGCGAACAAAGCCATCCAGACAAATTGATGGACGAATTGTGTCAGGTTGAATGAAATCGGACCGAGCAGTCCGATGCTTATTATTCGAATGGCATTGGCAATCAGAAGAATAACGGTGGCAACCGAAATGCCGCTTAACCGGTAGAGCAGTGAGTGGCGGGTATACAACAGGATGGCCAGCGACAGGATGAGAATATAATTCAGGGCGGTGCATTCTCCGGCGATCCGTACGGGGAAGCCGTTAATGCGGATAATGTCGTCATTGCTGGACATGGTCATGCCCAGCATGCTGCCAACCGCATTGGTGAAGATTATTGTAAAGCGTTGCAGCGGCGGCAAGAATGGCGCTATCAGCCAGGAGGAGATCGCCGCAACCGCGACCAGCAGCAGAATAAAACCAATGCCCTGGGGAATGAGGGAATGTACCCCCTGGCTACTTGCGGAATTTCCAGTAGCCATAGCCCGCAATCGCAATTGTAGTGGCGATGAGGATACCGTCTCCCCCCAAGGGCGCAGTGATGATCGGAGGCCCCGGAGGACCTGCCCAGCAGGTCTGAGCAATAGTCACTAACGCAATGGTAGCAAGGATTAGCTTTTCAGAGATTTTGCCTATGTGTTTGCGCATTGTGCCCCTCCAAAATTATGGTTGTTCCGCGATAACAAGTAATTTGGTTGGAGTCCCCGGCCCTGGTGCCGGGATGGTGTAGTTCCCTGCCTTCAAGTCGGTTTCTTTCTTCGTCATCACATCTTTCAAAGTTAGCTTAACCCATTTGGGCAGGGTGGTTCTGTCAGACTGTAGCGCGACATTCAGCGATGCTCCTTTGGGAAGGCTGGATGTAATAGCCAGCTGCCACTCCTGCCGTTTTGCCAGGGAGCGGATATCGCCCCGCAGTTCTCTGGTTGCCGCTGACCATTCGGGGTGGACTATCACGGCGCTGATATACGGCTGCCCCATGGTTGCGTTGAGGTTCCCCGGCGAGACGGAGTCATAGGCGTTGTCATAACCGTCAGTTGCCCTAGCATGCTCACCTACTACCACGTAGTCATACAGACTGCCGCTTTCGACCCTGATGGTGGCGGTCATTGGCTCGATAGCCAATGCCGCCGTACTGGTCAGGCAGAGTGTTGCCAAGATGGCTGTGAGGCATCGGGTCTTCTTCATTCGCTACTGTATCGTCAGGGTATGATTGCTGGATGTCTGGTTGACGATCCAGTACCCTTTCCACGGTTCAATCTGCGGGTTGCTGCTGATCGACCAGAAATCATAGGTGGTGCCGTTCCACCAGTAGAGGCTGCCGCCGACCGTTCCTGCCGTTACGGCTGTTGACAGCGGCTGGCCGTCAATCTTCCAGTTGGTGCCGATGCTGGTCATGTTGCTGGTACTGGGGTTGGCAATCATGGTCCAGCCCGGTTTCAGGGTGACGGAGGCGGTAGTGCCGCTAGTGCCGCTGTAGACCAGCATCGTGCTGCTGTTGCTGGCTTTGACGAAGTAACCGTAGCCGGGAGTCAGCGTTGAGACGGTGGAGTAGGAGCCTTTCTGGGTGGTGTCGCTCTCCAGGTTTGCGCCGCTGGGAATCCACAGGTAGATGGAACTGACCGGGCTGGCAAAGAAGTTACTTGTGGCTATGCCGGTGGTGTTGTAGGGGACACCTATGACGTTCCAGCCGTTATAGAGAGGGGTACGGATGTTGAGCAGCACGGTCTGGGTCGGGTCAGTGTCGGAGGTGACAGCGTACTGGTACACCGTATTGGGTTTCAGGGTCGAAGTATCGGTAAAGCTGGTGGCAGCGGTGTTAGTGACAACCGGGGTAAAGGTGCTGCCAGCTTCGGAGCGGAGGATGGTGAAGCTGGCGCCGGTCTTTACACTGGGGATGTTGGTGATGGCCGGTTTAATGTTCAGGACTATCGGAGTTATGGGCACAAGTGCTGACTTGTTGGCACCACAGGCGGTGCTGTTACAGGTCCAGTTCCAGGGCCCGCTGCCGGTGACGGCTGAGGCGGTGCCGGAGACGCAGAGGCCGGTCTTGGGAGCAAAGAGGAAGCTGCCGCCGTTGGATGCGCCGCAGACCCCACCTATCGGCCCATAGATGAATTTGCCGAAGCCAGCCGGTTTGGCGAAGCCGCCAGTAGCCGTGGTGATGGTGCTGGTGATGGCGTTGGTGGTGGTGTCGATGACCGAGACGGTGTTGCTCAACTGGTTGGCAACATAGAGATAGGCACCGTTCGGGGTGATGTCGATGCCATCAGGCCAGGCGGTGACCGGAGTCTTGGCAATGACGGTGTTGGTGGTGGTGTCGATGACGTTGACGCCGTAATCGGTGCCTGAGGTGTTCAGTATGTAGACCCGGCTCCCAGAGGGGTTGATGGTGATGGCGGAGTAGCTGGAATTGGCAGCCATGGAGACGGTGGCGGTGATAGTGTTGGTGCTGGTATCAATGACCGAGAGTGTGTTGCTGCCGCAGGTGTTGGTGACATAGAGTTTAGTGCCGGTCGGGTCAACGACTACCGCCGAAGGGGACATGCCGACGTTGATGGTGGCGATGACGGTGTTGCTGCTGGTGTCGATGACTGAGACCCGGTCGGTGGCAGCACCGCAGGTCAGGTTGGGGTCGTAGCCGCGACTGGCGACGTAAACACGGGTTCCGGCAGGGTTTATTGCAACGCCATCAGGACCCGCTGCCACCGGGATGGTGGCAATGACAGCGTTGGTGATCGGGTTGATGACTGAGACGGTGTTGCCGGTGTAGTTGGCGACATAGACCCGGCCATCCTGCTGGCGCACCGCTACTCCACGGGGGGCCGCATCCACCGGGATGGTGGCAATGACGCTGTTGGTGGTGGTGTCGATGACGGAGACGTTGTTGCTGTGCAGGTTGGTGATGTAGACCCTAGAGCCACCCTGCTGGACCGCCACGCCCCAGGGGTTTGTGCCAACCGGGATGGTGGTGACAAGCGTGTTGTCGGTTGTCTTGATGACGGAGACGTTGTTGGCGTTATAGTTGGGTATATAGGCGTAGGTATCGACCGGGCTGGCGGTGAGGGAGTAGGTCGCCACAGTCGGGGTCCAGCTCTCGGACATGCCGATGCCGCTCAGGGCCAGGGAGGGGAAGGCAACAGATTTCAGGCTGGTGACACTGTTTTGCAGAGAATTCAAATCAAGTGAGCCGGTCGGGTTGTCGAAACTGAACGTGATGGTCGGCGTGGTGTTCACGTTGTTCAGGGAACCGTGGCTGAAGAGCATAATCGGCTTGATGGTGACATCAAAGTTGCAGCCGGTATCGCAGCCGGGAGGCCACCCATCGGTAACGCAGCCGCCACTTCCGCATGAGCCAGGGTCAATATCAGCATTAATACAGCCGCCGCCGCAGGAACCGGGAAGCACATCCATCTTCAATTGTGCAGAATTGACGGCACCGTTGCTGGAGAAGTCGCCGGTGGCGGTGTAGTAGTAGTTGTTGTATGAGGCCAGGGGCGAGTTGAGCGGAACACCCTGGATTTTTCCGTTGAGGGAGAAGGAGTATTTGCAACCATAGGAGCATCTATTTGGGTCAACTTCCGCCACCTGCCCTAGTTGGGCGGAGAGGACGGTTGGGGTCCAGGTTTCGGAGATACCGGTTTTGCTCAGGCCCATTGTGGGGAATTGCACCGATTCCAGTTGCGGCAGGATGCTGGACAGATTGGCCAGGGTCATGGTGCCGCTTGCGTCGGGAAAGACCATGTTGATGGCTGGCTGAGTGCTGATATTGGTTACGGAACCGATAGTGCCGGTTAATTGAGGCGAAAGGGTGACGATGAATTTACCGCCGCTGCTTACGGCGGTTAGGCAGCCAGAATCGCAGCCTATAGGGTCTTCATCCGCAACGCAACCGCCGCCACACGTACGGGGATCACCCGAAGCGACCTTCAAATGGTCGATGTTCAGAGCGCCTGCACCGTTGAACACGCCGGAGATGAGGTAGTTGTAACCGTTGTACTGGTAGAGTTGCGAGCTGGGATTGATGCCCTCGATTTTGCCGGAGAGACTGAAGGGGAAGCAGCCGGTTTTGCAAAAGCCGGGGTTTGAATCAGCGTAAACATTCGGTGAGAGTAGAAGTATGGTAAGTATCAAATTAACGAATAAATATAGTATTACTTTCATAAACACCTCCAGAAAATGGCAATATTCTTTGAAGTTAGAGCTTTGTCTTTTCTTCTTCCTCTTCTGGTGCGAATGATAACAGAAGTCGCGCTGTTTCCAAAAACAGAGAAATCTTTATTGAGGCTCAGCACTCACTGTTACACCTGTTGAAGTATTACCTGCTTTGTCGGTGGCGCATACGCGGTAATAATAGGTAATTCCACTGTTCAGTCCCGTATGTACATATGATAAAGCCGGTCCAGTGTAAATTTGAGTTCCAGTTGTACAAGAAGTCGGATAGCTGACTTCGCTGAATACGAGTTCATATTTTGCTATACCACTTGATGAATCACTAAAATTATCCCATCTTAACTCGTTTAGGTGGCTTCCTGGCACAGCTGTTAACGAGCCATTTATAGGCGCTACTGTATCGAGGCTTATAGTAGCTGTATATGGGGTGATATTATTGTTTCTTATATTATTCTTATACAATACATAAACTGTTTTTTGGCTACCACCAATTGTGTTAGCAAAACTCCACTTTTTTAATCTTTCATACGTTATCCATGAGTAGCAACTAGGTGTATTGCTTATACACATTTGTGTAGTATCACTACTAGCTGATAAATATAATTTAACAGTAGTGTTATTTGTGTAGGATGCTCCATCATCTATAACAACCCCAAAGCCCTTTCCTGTATGTTGCAAGTCGTGATGGAACATTGGCCATGGAGTATGCGCCAGTGAGCCACTTCCATAAAACGCGAAAAGTTTGAGGTTGAGGTTACTATCACGCATGCCCACATAGATAGTGCCGTCAGAACCTATTACGGGGGAAGAATGAACCGAATCGCCGGTATAGTATGCCCATTTTAATGTACCATTTGAATTTATGGCTAATACTTTAGACGATCCCACATAGATAGTGCCATCAGAACCGATTGAAGGTGAGGAGGCAATATAACCATCAGTGGTGAGTGACCACTTCAGCGTTCCATTATGATTTATTGCGTATATTTTTTTGTCATACGATCCTACATAGACAGTGCCGTCCGAACCAATGGCTGGTGAAGAATGGATACCACCGCCAGTCAAGTAACTCCACTTTAACGTCCCATCAGATTTCAACGCATATATTTTATTGTCATACGAGCCCACATAGATAGTGCCGTCTGAACCTATGGCTGGTGAAGAATAAACCGTGCTACCGGTCATGTAACGCCATTTTAATGTTCCATTGGGATTTATCGCATATATATTATTATCAAATGAGCCCACATAAATTGTGCCATCTGAACCTATGGCGGGTGAAGACCTATTGTCAACAAGTGTGATAAAATTCCACTTTAACGTCCCATCGGGATTTATTGCACGTATATTGGCAGAATCACCCACATAAATAGTGCCATCAGAACTTATTGCTGGTGTAGTATAAACCGTGCTACCGGTCATATAATTCCACTTTAACGTCCCACTGGAATTTAGCGCATATATGTTTCCATCATCTGAGCCCACATAAATAGTGCCATCTGAACCTATAGCAGGTGAAGATGTAATCGCACCGCCAACGGTGTATCTCCACTTAAGCGTTCCATTGGGATTAATCGCATATATATTTTTATCATACGATCCCACATATATAGTGCCATCTGAACCTATAGCCGCTGAAGAAATTTCATAGTTGAAGGCATAACTCCACTTTAAAGTTCCAACAGTACCCACTGAAGCAACAACGCTTGAAACATGAAATAAAAATGATACAAAAAATGTTAGAATTAAATAGTTACGCAATTTATCAATGAGACGATTTAATATAAACACTATTAGACGCTCTAGTAATAACATAACATGATCTCCCCGGCTTTGATCTCAATTGACCCATCTGCTGGAATCGGCTCTAATTTAGCTCGTAGGTCGCGTTACGCTTTTCAACGCGATATCATCAAATTCGCCAACCATACAAAATCCGTTGCGTTTCACGATGAACCTGTTCAACACAACCTACGCGCCCGCGTGTCCTTATAGTTGATCCGAGTCCCATTTGCCCGCACAAATCATCTCTCTAATCATCCTTTCCGAATGGGATACTCTGGGGCCAGTTGTTGTTGCACGTATTGTAACTGCGTTAAGAATGCAGCCGTGCCGTGCAATCAAATTTGGAAAAATATTTGGTTTTCTTGGAGAATATTAAGCTGATGGTGAGGCTTTGTTTGGAGGGCTTGCTTGATAGTGGCCAACTATGGGCGTGATGAATAGCGACTCGTAGGGGGTGTCTTCAATGAGGGAAGGATGTTTGTAGCTGACGTGTATTGTTTGGGTAAAAAGTTGGCAAGCACATTCAGTGACTTTAAGGCGGCGCTTCAGTTTCTTAAACTGAAAATCTACTTTGACGAAATGATGAGCTGGGTTCTTGCTATCGTACCATGAGTTATCATAACGACAATGAGAATGGGCAATGCCGCACTGAATGTGCAGGAGGAGAATCGGCAGGAACAGGACATACCAATGTCGGGCCAGGACTCGCACGTGTACTCCACGTGAATCAGTCTATTCCGGCAACCCAGCCATCCTTGCCTGGACCTGTGGTTTTGTGCCCCTGCCTTACGACAGGTTAACCTTAAGCGGAATGATATTGTTGTTCTTAATTATGGCTCCTCACAACACTGCATTTATATGTTATTGATATTGTGCACAATTCATACCAAAATCGGCAAAATTCAATTACTATTAATACATCGAAATTATTAGTTATTTTTTCATAACCAGTAAAAGGCCAATACTGTATACGCTATATGACGGCAATTACCCGGTTAATTGGCGGGAAGGCTCTAAGGGGACTCTCTGCTTATTGAAGCCCCTTTTTTCAGGTCTGTTTGCATACCATGCTATAGCATTATCATGGTCTTGTGCTATCCAGACTGATCAAAACGCAAAAAAGCCGGACAGCACGGTTGCAGACATACGGTGGCTGCATCCGGCAATCCGGCCAACTTGGGAAAGAGGTAAAAATGGGAGCCAAGTCCCGTCGATTTTCCGTCCCCTGATCGCTCAGGGTTTGGCATTTCAGAAAATTAATCCATTTTTTCAGCAGCTTTAACACTCATTAATTTTGTTGTCAAGCGAGAGATTCGGGATTTTTAAAATATTTTTTCTTTCCTTGAACGCAAAAGCAGTTATCGGATTCAATGATGTTTGGCGCGCCCGGCAGGATTCGAACCTGCGACCACAGGCTTAGAAGGCATGTGCTCTATCCAACTGAGCTACGGGCGCATACTCTGTTGACTAAGAATGAGGTGTGATATGTAGCACAAAACTCCTTTGGCGGCAACCGCCAATCACGCGCCCACAAGCCATCCGAAATGTCTAGACCGCCAACGGAGCGCCGACGGGCTGCACAAACATGCGTTGCGCCATCTCGGCATCGATCATCAGGATGCCGTGGCCATTGTCGCCTACCAGCTTGAGCTTGGCGATCAGATCGCGGTCATTATTCTCCTCCTCGACCTGTTCGGTCACGAACCAGTGCAGGAAGATCTGGGTGGCATGGTCCTTCTCCTGAACGGCCTGCTCGCTCAACTCGTTGATGTACTTGGTTATAAGCTCCTCATGGGTCAGGGTCCTCTGCATCATCTCCAACAGCGACTTGTACGTGTTCGGTACGGCCTTGCCGGGCAGGAGCCCGATATTCACCCCCTGGTCGATAAGATAGGCATAGAACTTCATGAAATGGACCATCTCCTCGCGGTACTGCACCATGAACCAGTTGGCTGCGCCCTTCAGCCCCATCTCGTTGGTGCAGGAGGACATGGAAAGATAGATGTGCGAGGAATAGAGTTCAAGATTCATGTGATTGTTGAGCGAATCAGCCATTTTTTTGCTTATCATGGGGGAGCCTCCTGTCGGATGTTATTTCAGTATACCCTTGAAACAGGGCAGGTAAATCTCTGCCTTACGACTGCGGGAGGTGACTTTCGCGCCGGGAAAGCCTGAAAATCATGAAGCTGCCAACGAGAAACATGGGCAGGCTCAAAAGTTGCCCCATGGAAAAGAAGTCGAGGAAGGTGCCGATCTGCGCATCGGGTTGGCGGAAGAACTCCACGATAAAACGGAACAGGCCATAGCCGGCGCAGAAGGTCCAGGCCGGAATGCCGGTCACATCGGACCTGCGGGCCATGATGCGCACGATAAAGAACAGGACCAATCCCTCCAGGAAGGCCTCGTAGAGCTGCGAGGGATGGCGCGGAAGCTCCCCTCCTCCCGGAAAGATAATCCCCCAGGGGACATCCGTCGGCCTGCCGTACAACTCCCCATTGATGAAATTGCCGATCCTGCCAAGCCCCAGACCGACCGGCGCACACTGCGCCGCCATGTCGATCAGGGTCCAGAAGGGGATCTTTTTGCGCCGGGCGAACAGGACAAAGGAGAGGATAACCCCCAGAAAGCCGCCGTGAAAGGACATGCCCCCCTTCCAAACCGCAAAGATTTGCAACGGATCGGCAAGGTAGACCCCCAGGTCGTAGAACAGGATATAGCCGAGCCGTCCTCCCAACACCACCCCCATGGCGCCGAAAAAGACCAGGTCGGCCACATCGTCCTTGGTCAGGGGAAGCTGTTTGCGGCGCACCTCGGAGCGGAGGATGAAGTAGGTGGCGACGAAGCCCAGGACGTACATCAGCCCGTACCAGCGGAACTGTAGCGGGCCGATGCTCAGGAAAACAGGGTTGATATGGGGAAAGTGCATGGGACCGGGAACCTCAGGCGCCGCAGCCGCAACTGCGGGTGCAGGCTCCGACGCGCATGTGCACCGCCTTGATGAAGGTGGCGTCGGTGGCGGCCTTTAACTCCTGGACCACGTTGTCGGGCACGGCCGAGTCGAGGGAGAGCAGCACCATGGCCTCGCCCTTCTTCTCGCGCCGCCCCAGGTTCATGGAACCGATATTGATGTCGTACTGCCCCATGATGGTGCCGATCCTGCCGATCATGCCGGGACGGTCGTCGTAGTTCAGGAGCAGCATGTGCTCTTCCGGGGTGAAGTCCATGGAGTAGTCGCGAAGCCGCACGATGCGCGGCGAACCTTCGAAGAGCGTGCCCGAAACCAGTCTGCGCTTGCCCTCCCCTTCGATGACCAGGGTGATGACGTTGGAGAAGGCGCCCCCCTGGGTCGTCTTGGACTCTTCCACCACGATGCCCATCTGTTCGGCGATCAGCGAGGCATTGACCATGTTGACATCCTGGTCCACCATGCGGTTCAAAAGCGCGGAGAGGCCGCAGACCGTCAGGGGCGAGCAGTCGTAATGGGCTATGCTGCCGGCGAAGCCGAAACTGACCTTTTCCAGGTTGTTGTCCACCAGTTGGATGCCGAAGTCGCACATGACGCTCATCAGGTTGAGGAACGGCCGCATCTGGTCCATCAGGGCCAGATCAAAGCGGGGGATATTGACGGCGTTCTCCAGCGGCTTGTCGTCCAGGTAATTTATGAGCTCGCGGGAAACGTCAATGGCCACGTTGACCTGGGCCTCGAAGGTGTTGGCTCCCAGGTGCGGGGTTACCACCAGTTTTTTGTTGGCGATCAGTTGTTTGAGAGTCTCGGACGCGGGCGGTTCCTCACTCCAGACGTCAACGGCGCCGCCGATGACCTTGCCGGAGAGGAGATTGTCCAAAAGCGCCTGTTCGTCGATGATACCCCCCCGCGCCACGTTGAGGATGATGACGCCGCTCTTCATCAGTCCGAATTCGCGGGAGCCGATCATGTTACGGGTCTCGTCGTTCAGCGGGGTGTGAACGGTGATGATGTCGCAGTTCTTGTAGATCTCATCGTGGGACACCAGTTTGACCCCCAGGTCGTTGGCGCGCTTGACGGAAACGTACGGGTCGCAGGCCATCACCTCGCATTCAAAGGCCTTGAGCCGGGTCGCCACCCGGCCGCCCACCTTGCCGAGGCCGATCACGCCGGCAACCCTTCCCTTCAACTCGTGGCCGGTGAAAGGGGCCCGCTTCCATTCGCCCGATTTCAAGCTGGCGTTGGCAACCGTGACGTTGCGGCAGAAGGAAAGCAAAAGCGCCATGGTATGTTCTGCGGCGCTGTTGGTATTGCCGAATGGCGCGTTTACCACGATGACGCCCTTGGAGCTGGCATAATCTACATCAACGTTGTCGATGCCGACCCCGGCACGGGCAACGATCTTCAGCTTGGTGGCCGCGTCGAGCAGGGCCTTGTCAACGGTGGTGCCGCTGCGGGTGATGATCGCTTCATAGTCGCCGATGACCGCCAGCAACTCCTCTTTCTTCAGTCCCGGCCTCACATCCAACTGGATGCGCGCGTCCTGGGTCAACAGGGCAAGACCTTCCGCCGATACCTCATCAGTTACGATAATCTTCATTGCAACTCCCCAGTATCAATAAATTTGTGGGGTCATAGTAGCCTTGGCGGATCAAAATTGCAAGAGCCGGAAGGGTATACGGCATTGGCGCGGTTGATTTTGGGACGCAACTGGTCTATGGTTCATATTTTCTCCATGCTCCAAGGAACGATTCGTGACCGCAAACATACCATTCAACATCGTGCTGGTCGAACCGGAGATCCCTCCGAACACCGGGAATATCGCCCGCCTGTGCGCTGCCACCGGCAGTATCCTGCATCTGGTGGGGCGGCTCGGGTTTGCCATCGACGACAGGCACCTGAAACGGGCAGGGCTCGATTACTGGGAACACGTGACCGTGCATCGCTGGGACACCCTTGAGGAACTCCGGTCGAGCGCATCCCAAGGCCGTTTTTTCTATCTCAGCACCAAGGTCGCCCGCAGTTACCTGGCGGCCGCTTTTCAGCCGGGAGATTTTCTGGTCTTTGGACGTGAAACCAGGGGGTTGCCCGAAGAGTTGCTCAACTCGAATCCGGACACCTGCATCACTATCCCCATGCCGGCCGGTGTCGTGCGCAGCCTGAACCTGTCAACGTCGGCAGGAATCGTACTTTATGAGGCTCTACGTCAGAGCGGGAGGATAGGCTGATGCTGATGCAAGCCGTAATCTGGATGAACCTGGCCCTGATCTTCTACACGTGGGCGGTCTTCAGCGGACGCAGACAGGGGCTGCACCGCAAACACCTTATCATCTTCGGCATCGGCCTCTTGTGCGACTACCTGGGGACCCACCAGATGAACCTGTTTGCCGTGGCCTACGGCAAAGCGCCCCAGTGGCATAACATTACCGGCATCGCCTCCCTGGCCGGCATGGCATTCCATTTCATGCTGGCCTTGGCGGCGTCGCTCGCTCACAAAGCCGAGTCCGTCAACCGCGTCTTCCATCGGGTCAGTCTGACCATCTATACCTGCTGGCTGATCGCTTTTGCCAGCGGCGCGATCTCCGGCATGATGCGGATGAGGCATTGAACATGGCCATGACTCGGGAAAACGCTGCCTTCGTGCGCCCCTATCTGACCGCCGACCTGCCCGGCGCCGGAGGAACAATCAAGGAATCCTGCGACGACTTTCAGGTCGAGGAGATCCCCGCCTACCTGCCCTGCGGCTTTGGAGACCATGCCTACCTGATCGTGGAAAAACGCGGCATCACCACCCTGGAGGCCATTCGACGCATTGCCCGGCATCTCAATGTCGCGGAGCGCACCATCGGTTACGCCGGGATGAAGGATGCCGGCGGCGTCACCCGCCAAGCCGTCTCCATCGAACATATCAAGCCGGAAGCGGCTTTAGGGGTGGAACTCGACGGACTGAAGATCGTCTCCGCCAGCCTCCACACCAACAAACTCAAATTGGGTCACCTCAAGGGAAACCGTTTCCGCATCGTTATCCGTGGCATAGCGGCAAATGCCCGGGAAGTCGTCCCCGCGGCCCTGGAAATCCTTGAACAGCGGGGCATGCCCAACTATTTCGGTTACCAGCGCTACGGCAGCCAGGGAAATTCCCACCTGATCGGCGCAGCCATGCTGAGGCGCGACTGGCAGGGGGCGACGGACCGGCTGGTGGGCGAGCCGGAGGCTTTGCGCGACGAACAGTGGCGAGCCGGCATCGAGGCGTATCAGCGGGGCGATCTGGCCCGGGCGCTGGAGCTGTTTCCACGCCACTGCCGCAGCGAGCGGGAGGCGCTTTTGCGGCTTATCGCCCGGCCGGATGGGTTCGAACGGGCCTTTGCCGCCATCCACCCCCGCCTGAAAAAGCTCTATCTCTCGGCCTTTCAGTCCTGGCTCTTCGACCAGGTCGTGGAACGCCGCATCGAATTCATCGACGCCATACTGCCGGGAGATCTGGCATGGAAGCACGTGAACGGCGCCTGCTTTCTGGTGGAGGATGCGGATATGGAGACGGAACGGGCCGGCAACCTTGAAATATCCGCCAGCGGGCCGATCTTCGGCTGCAAGATGAAACAACCGGCAGGAATCCCGCTTGAAATTGAGCAGCAGATTCTCGACAATGAGCATATAGGGCCGGCTGATTTCGACATGGCGGGCGGCTTGAGGATGGAAGGCGAGCGGCGGCCGTTGCGGATACCGCTGGAAAAGCCCTCCTTTCGGATCGAAGCAGACAGGTTGGAGCTGGAGTTCAGCCTGGTCAAGGGAAGCTATGCAACGTCACTGATCCGGGAGATCACCAAGACCTTCTGATTACATTGACAAGGTGAGAGGGAAGAGTACGAAAAAGGAACTGAATAGATGACTAACGACAATATCCTGATCGATTCTCACGCCCATATCTACTACCGCGACTATGCAGGCGACTTCGACGCAATGCTGAAACGCGCCGCCGATGCCGGGGTGGGCGCCATGGTGGTGGTCGGTACCGACATCGAATCGAGCCGCGAATCGGTCGAACTGGCAGAGAAGTATCCCCAGATGTATGCGGCGGTGGGTGTCCATCCCCACGATGCCGGCCGGGTGACGGAGCAGTGCTACGGCGTTATCCGCGACCTGGCCCGTTCCAGTGCGAAGGTGGTGGCCATCGGAGAGATCGGCCTGGACTTCTACCGCGACCTGTGCCCCCGGGATGAGCAGGAGCTCGTGTTTCGCCGTTTTTTGCGCCTGGCGAACGAGTTGGAGATGCCGGTCGTCATCCACGACCGTGACGCCCATGAGCGCGTGCTGGCAATCCTGAGGGAAGAACGGGTACGGCGCGGGGTGCTGCACTGCTTCTCCGGCGATGCCGCCATGGCCGCCGAAGCCATCACAATGGGATTATACCTCTCCATCCCCGGTACGGTTACCTATCCGTCCAACGAGGCGCTGCGCGACGTGGTACGCAGCGTCAGCATCGACCGCCTGCTGGTGGAGACCGACTGCCCCTACCTGACGCCGGCCCCACACCGCGGGAAACGCAACGAGCCGGCCTATGTGCGTCTGGCGGCGGAGAAGGTGGCCGAAACCAAAGGTCTGTCTCTGGTGGATGTGGCCCGGGTCACCACCAAGAACTGCCGCGACCTGTTCGGTATCCGCCTGTGGAACCAGTCCGCCAAGATCGCCTACATGATCAGGAACTCCCTCTACCTGAACATCACCAACCGCTGCTCGAACCGGTGCGGTTTTTGCGCCAAGTTTGACGGCTTCACCGTCAAGGGGCACAACCTTCTTCTGGACGGGGAACCTTCCTTCGAAGAGATTATGGCGGCTGTCGGACGGCCGGAGGGGATCGATGAAGTGGTCTTCTGCGGCTACGGCGAGTCGCTGATCCGGCTGGATATGGTCAAGCGGGTGGCGGCCGAACTCAAACAGCGCGGCTACCGCATCCGCATCAACACCGACGGCCAGGCCAACCTGGTCCACAAACGCAACATCCTGCCCGAACTTAACGGGCTGGTGGACAGCATCTCGGTCAGCCTGAACGCCCCGGATAGCGCCACCTACGACAGGCTCTGCAACACCCCCTTCGGCGAGGCCGGATTCGAAGGCGTCTGCGACTTCATCCGCGCGGCACGGGAGTATGTTCCGCAGGTCGTGGCCAGCGCGGTAACCGTGCCGGGGGTCGATATTGAAGCCTGCCGCCGGCTGGCAGGATCGCTGGGCGTGGAGTTCCGCGTGCGGGAATATGCTGAGGTGGGATAATGAGGGAGGGAAAGATGTCACAACTAACCCGGTGCAATGCCGGCATATGCTATGATTCGCGCATATGCAAGTTCCGTTCTTTCGACAATCTAGGCATAGTCATCGTCATGGTTGAGAATTTGCCATGAACAACACAGTGCTCTTCGTCGATGACGAACTCTCGATACTTCACGCAATGGAAAGAACGTTTCAGGAGAGCGGCCTTCGCGTACTTACCGCGAACTCAGCGGAAGAAGCACTACAAATCCTTGAAAGCAACGAACTAGCCGTTATTGTATCCGATAATTTGATGCCCGGCATGAACGGCATCGAACTTCTGACGCGAATCCGCATACTGTCCCCTAACACTGTGCGCGTTATGATGACCGCCTATGCTGACCTGAAGATGGCAGTCGATGCCATCAACAAGAGCGAGGTTTTTCGTTTTGTTACTAAACCATGGGCCAACGATGATCTGATTTCGGTGGTCAATGAGGGGATTACCCGCTACCAGGTTGTAAGAGATCTAAAAGAGGGGGACGAAACCAGGTTTCGCTCGATTGCTCAGGCTATTGAACTAAAGGATCCTTATACACGAGGCCATTGCGACCGCGTAGCCGAGTATGCCGTCTCTCTGGCAGAGGCACTGGGTTTATCCGGAGCACTTGTTCGAGATATCAGGTTTGGCGGTTGGTTGCATGACTGCGGCAAGATCGGCATTCCGGAAGTGATTCTCAATTACGAGGGACGCCTGCAAGCCGAACAATACGAACTCGTCAAACAACACCCGATCTGGGGGAGTGAAGTGGCTCGCCAGGCTTGTATGTCACCAACGGTAATCAATATCATTCTCTATCACCACGAACGGTTCGACGGCAAGGGCTATCCTGTCGGCTTGAAAGGCGATCAGATTCCCATCGAAGCGCGCATCGTCGCTATCGCCGATGTACTTGACGCACAATATTCCGACCGCCCCTACCGCAAAGCTTATACGGGGCAGGAAGTGCTTGAGAACTTGCGGGAAATGACCGGCGGTTTTTTCGACCCCCGACTCATGGAAATCTTTATGCCTATCGCAGAAAGGATATGTGCGGCATGAGTGAAAGTGATCAAGCCATACAGGTGCTTGTAGTCGATGATGAAGAGAACATCCTGCGTGCACTGCAACGGCTCCTGATAGATGAGGAATTAGAGGTGCATACGGCCACGTCTGGTGAAGCCGGGCTTGCTGTGTTGAAGGAACTTTCCAATGTGGGATTGATTGTCTCGGATCAGCGCATGCCGGGCATGAACGGCGCAGAATTCCTCGGCCGATCGCAGGAATATGTCCCCCACGCCCAGCGGATCCTCTTGACTGGCTATTCGGATATTAATTCCACCATTGAGGCCATCAACAAGGGGGGCGCCAGCCGTTACATCTCGAAACCATGGGATGATGACGATCTTGTCAAGGCGGTCCGTGATGCGGTGGATACCTACAAAAAAGGCATGGAAAAGCGCCGCCTGAACGAGATCATCAATCAGCAAAAACAGGAACTGGAAGAATGGAATGAAGGTCTCAAGAAACGACTGCTGCAAAGCACGGCCACCATTCGGGAACAAAGCCAGACCATCAGGGGTCTTGATGAAAATACCCCGGCTATGCTTCTTAGCCGTGTCTTCGATAATTTCTTCGAGATTATGGGCGACCGGAATGCTGTACATGCGCGTACCGTTAGCATCTTGGTGACGGATGCGGCACGCAAGATGAAACTTGACAGCGACACCGTTGCGCGCTTCAGGCTGGCCGCCCTGCTGCACGACGCCGGTAAGTTCGGTAGCCTTGCCGCCACCTTGAATAAACATGTTGAAAACATGTCGCAAAGTGAATTAAGCGAGTACCGGCAGCACCCGTTGCGTGGAGAGGAGATGTTCAGGCAGGTCGAAAATCTGGCTGATATCCTGCCGCTTATCCGGGGCCACCATGAATCATTCGACGGGAAAGGGTTTCCGGACGGGCTCATTGGGGATCAGATCCCTCTGGGGGCACGCCTTATCGCCATTGCAGACCTGATTGAAAAGTCCGCCAGCTCTGTTGAACGTAATCGCGCCGACTATGCCATGATGAACGCCGGATATCATGGGGGAATCCTGCTGGATCCGCAACTGGTTACAAAATTCCAGGGGATCACCCGAATTGTCTATTTCGAAGGCAAGAAGGCAGGTATTATTTCCGAGGTTGAAATAGGCTACATGGAACTGCTTCCCGGCATGATAATATCCAAGGATGTAGTAAGCGGTGCAGGTGTATTATTGATGCAGCGCGGTACGGTTATGGATGCCTCCGGCGTAGCTCTCATTCGCAGCCATTATCGGAAGGACCCGCCGAAACAGGGGATATTTGTCCAGATTACCGAAGACTAAAGGCTACTCCGTCGAGCGGCAGGCGCACGGTAAAGGTGGTGCCCTTACCCGGCTCGCTCTCTACCATGATGTCGCCGCCATGTTTTTTGACGATGTCATAGCTGATGGAAAGCCCCAATCCGGTCCCCTTGCCGACCTCCTTGGTGGTGAAAAAAGGTTCGAAGATGCGCTTGATGTGCTCCGGCGCAATCCCTTTGCCGGTATCGCTGATGACGACCCGGATCGCTTCCCCCGCCAGGCGCGTCCGGAGGGTGATCTCGCCGTGTTCCTCAATAGCATGGACGGCATTGATCAGGATATTCATGAATACCTGGTTCATCTGCTGCGGGTAGCAGTTGAGCATCGGCAGGTCGCCGTAATCGCGGACGACCTCGGCCACGTACTTGATCTCGTTGCGGAGCATGTTGAGCGTGCTCTCCAGGCATTCATTGATGTCAGCCGGCTTGTACTCGACCTCGTCCAGCCGCGAGAAGCTCTTCAGGTCCTGGACGATCCGCCGCACCCGTTCCGCCCCGTCACGGGACTCTTCCAGCAGACTGCCCACATCATCCAGGATGTAATCGATCTTCATGGACTTCCGCAGGCTGGCGATGGCAGCCAGCGAGACTTCATCGCCGCGGGACTCGACCGTGTCGATGACCGCAGCTTCAAACGCGCCCAGCCTGTCGAGGTATTTTTTCAGGCTGGAAAGGTTGCTGGAGATAAACCCCATCGGATTGTTGATCTCATGGGCCACCCCGGCCGCCAGTTGGCCGATGGACGCCATCTTTTCCTGCTGGAAGACCTGCATCTGCGTCTCCTTCAGTTCAGAATACGCCTTTTCCAACTCCTGCGCCGTCTTCAGCCGCTTGGTGACGTCGTGCAGGCTGACCACGATGCCCCGCACCTCATCCCCCTCCTGCTTTTTGAGGGGGAACGACAACAGCTCGAAGTGGCGCTCCCCTCCCTTGTACACCATGTGGCCGCTCATCCCGTCATAATTTTGCATGTCCATGCCGATCTCGTTGAGCAAGTCAATACAGTCTTCACCGATGATCCGATCGTAGTCCCGGCCGGCCAGGTCGCACACCGGCCGGTTGCAGCGCCGGATCTTGCCCCAGGAGTCGCACATCAGCACTAGGTCCGACACGCAGTCCATGGTGTCCTCCCACTCCTTCTTGGCAAGGTCTATCTGCACAAAGAGTTCCGAGAGCTGGGCATGTTTCTCTTGCAGCTCCGAGCGGCTCCCGGCCAGTTCCTCCTCATACTGCATGCGCTGGGTGAAGTCGAGTATCGTTTCGATGGCGGCAATGATCTCGCCGCTGGAGTTCATGACCGGGGCGGCATCAAAATAGAGATGGCGGCGTTTGTTGCCGATGTTCTCATACCACCCCTCGGACTGTAACCCCTGGTCGACGTGGAGCGATTCGCGAACACTGCCGTAGAGATCCGCAGCCCGCGAGGTTTCTCCTGAAAGGATCAGGTCCGCCAGGACCGGACGTTCATGGTCATAGAACGGCAGCCACGGGCGGTCTGTCCCGATCATCTCCGAGGCCGGGAAGCCGGTAAGCGCCTCCATGGCGCTGTTCCAGTCGATGATCCGATGCTGCGCATCCAGGACAAAGATCGGCACGGCGGCCTTCCCTATCAGGTTCTCGGCAAACTCCTTCTGTTCCCGGAGCCGGTCCTGCAACTGTTTGAGCGGCGTGATGTCCGTAAAATTGCCGCGGATCCCCAGCAACTCATGCTGTTCGTTATATACTTTGCGGCACAGATGGGTAACCCAGCGTTCCTCGCCGTTCTTGGTGATGATCTTCAGCTCCATCTGGCGATTTTTGCCGCTTTCTTCATCATATTCATGGATATGCCCTCGCCAGAGATCGAGGCAGTCCGGGTGGATGATCCGATCCACCAGGCCGTGTTGGGCGTGAAACTCACCTTCGCTGTAGCCGGTCAGTTCAAGGCAGTTGGGTGATATGTACTGGACCCGGCGGTCGGGATCAAGCCAGAAGGCGACCTCGGCGGTAAATTCGGCAACGATGCGGTAGGTCTCTTGGGAGATGCGCAGCACCTCCTGCTGGTCGTCCACATTGGCGATCAACGCGTTGAAGACACGGGCCAGGCTCCCCAGTTCGCCGCCCAGGGTCTCGGGCAGGAGACGGTCGCTGCCCTGCTTGCCGGACATACCCCCGATATGGTTGATGGCAATCTGCAATGGTGCGGTTACACGCCCCATGACCAGCCAGACCAGGAAAACGGCGCCGGCGGCGATGAACAGGAAGGCCCACACCACCTTGCTCTGCGTCGCTCGCACTGGAGCGTATATTTCATCGTCGGTGATATGGGACACCAGGAACCAGTCGGCCTGCCTGAGCTTCCGGAAGGTCGAGATTCCGGCCCCCCCCTGGGAATCGACGTTCTCCAGGGAGCCTTCGAAACCTTCACCGATAGCCCGGTCAATGCCGGCATTCACGCCCGGCCGGATGGTTTCCATGACCCGGCCCGGGTTATTGTGCACGACCATAGTGCGGTCTTTGCTGAAGATGTAGAGATAGCCGGTCCCCTTGACGGTGGTTTTGACGACCGACCGCAGGAAAGAGCCCTTCAGCAGGTTGTGCCGCCCCACCAGCACCCCGATCAGCGCCCCGCGCGCAGACCTGATCGGCACGGTGAAAGCGATGCAGGGATCGTGTGTTCCGATGCTCTGGCGATAAGGGTTGGAAACGAGCGGCAGGCCGGACTCGACGGTCNNATATGCCGGACTCGACGGTCCGCCTGAGAAAATCACGGCGGGACAGATCGGCGCCCCGGCGGCCGGGGAGAAAAGGGCTCTCGGCCAGAAGGCGGTATTCGGGCGAAACGGCCATGAAACCGCCGTCAAAGAACTCTTTGAGTTCCTCCTCATGGTCGAGGATCCCCTGCAGCCTGAGGGGATTGTCCAGATCGGCCGCAGTGATGAAAGCGGCCATCCGCCCAAGCTGGCCCAGGGCCATCTTGAGCCGGTCATCCACCTGGGCGGCGATCTCCGCCACTTTTGCATTCTGATGATCGGCAATGGTCAGTTTGAGTTGGGAACGAATGAGGAAAAGGGTCAACAGCAGGGAGATGAGCAGCATCGCAACGGTCAGCGCCAGGGAATACACCGTGATCTTGGTCCGCAGAGACCATGTTGTAGAGAGGGGTGTCCGCATAATCTACCAATAGAGGAATCAATCGCGCATTAAACGTATCCTATCATAACAATTAGTCAAACATATGGCACTTGAAAAATTATATTAATTTCATTGAACACGGAAAAACAGGCGGAATGTATTGCCTGACCGCGGGGAGGGGTGGAGGATACGGAGGGAATCGGCTTACATTCCCATGCCGCAGACAGGGCAGCCTTGCATGGAGAGGGGTTTTTNNAACGGTATATTGGTAAGTTCCGAGTCCCTTATATGGCCTCCGCATTTTCGCAACCAATTGCCAAGACGCGATTGCGGCCATTTTGCTTTGCCAGATAGAGCGCTTCATCCGCTGCTTTGTAGAGCTTTTCCGCATTGTCGTATATTTCAAGGGAGGCAACACCGCAACTAAATGTCGAATTGAAAGAATCGTTCCCTGCTGGGAAACTGATGGCGGCAAAACTCTCAAGTATTTGCTGAAGTTGATAGCCAGCATCTTTAATCATGCATGCAGGGAGTATAACAGCAAACTCTTCGCCTCCGGTGCGGCCGACCACATCAGACGTGCGGAGCCGCTGCCTGAGAAGACGGGCCAGTGCCATCAGGACTCGATCCCCAGCGTCATGACCATAATTGTCGTTTATATCCTTGAAGTGATCCAGGTCGATCATGGCAAAGCAGAGCGTTTCCTTTTGGCGCCAAGCCTGCTCAATAGCGTGATCAAGATGATTCTTGGTTGCGGTGTGATTGAAGAGCCCGGTCATACTGTCCCTCGCCATGAAAGAACGTATGATCTTCATCCGTTCGGCCCGCACGGTCACGGTGGAGATCAGGTGGTCAGGCTTGATCGGTTTGATCAGGAATTCGTCCCCTCCCATCCGTCGTGCTTCGAACTGCACGTCTACATCGGTCTCGCTGGAAAGGAAGATGATAGGAATGCTGAAATAGGCGTCGATCTGCCGGATCGCCTTGGCCAACTCCATGCCGTTGCAGCCGGGCATATGCATGTCCATGAGGATCA
>PLYK01000007.1 GCA_003151775.1 Geobacter sp.
AAAACCTAACCGGAAGATACTGAATTTTTACAAACGATTGTATGAGGTGTTTTTTATGCAGAAAAGCATGTGGCTGATGCCAGCATTATTGTTTTCAATGTTCATTTCCGGGTGTGGCAGTAGCGCGCCAATAACTGTCGTCGCCAGCACCACCACGGCGTTGGCCTCTTCGGATGTTTCCAATAAGACCCTTTACAGTACCCCAATTAACTCTACTAAGGGGTATATTGCCTTCCAAATCTACCCGGGCGGATCGGCGACATGGGACAGCACAGAAAATACAAATCCAATACCGTCGGCCGACGTCAGCGGGACATGGGCCATCTCGAACGGGCAGTTGATCCTGTCCGTAGCCGGTAGGCCCGCGTATCAATTTACCTGCATTCAAAAAGAATCGAACTATTTTTTTACAAATGAAATTAAGTATGATGGATCAAACAATATCATATCAAACAAGATCACTAGGATGTATTTCAATCCGGCGGATGCCGAGACCTATCTGAACTCAATCACCACCCCAAATGGAAATGGCGTAAGGCTGGGAGGAGCATTTCAGGGCATACCGCTTCCGGCATTTACCAATGTTTCGACGGTCGTGGGCGTCACCGGACAGATCGCGTACCCATTTGCTGATTACACAGCCGGAAGAACCCCTCCGGTAAAGCTCGGCTGGCCTGTCGGCATTACCATGATCGATGGGATCGACGGGAAAACATTATTTGTGCTGGACAACTTAAGCAACCGCATCCAGGTGGTTACGCTTGATGCGAACGGCGCCGCCACGAAAGTCAAGACACTGGGTAGCACATCCACCCCCTCAGTTGACTTAACATTCAATAATCCCAGTGACATAACCAATGATGGGGAAAACCTGTATGTGACCGATACCTCAAATTTCACAATCGACAAGATAGCGCTTACTTATGACTCTACTAATAATTTTTATACGGGAAGCTTGTCGATTCTGGCAGGCAGTACCGGTGCTTCCCAGGCGCTTGACGGTACGGGAAATACTACGACAATAGGTACGACTGTTGGTACGGTTGGTACAGCACGTTTCAGTTTCCCCATCGGGATCACCACGGATGGCACGAACCTGTATGTCACGGATAACAACTCGATCCGCAAGATAGATTTAGGTTCCCCTACCGCCGCCCCTCTGGTCGCGAGTTCCCCTCCCACCACCCCTCAGGTCACGACCCTGGCCGGTTATCCCGGCCAGGCCGGCACGGCTGATGCGACAGGGACAGCCGCGCGTTTTAACCTTCCCCTGCGCATCACCACGGACGGGACCAACCTGTATGTGACGGACTATAACAACTACACCATCCGCAAGGTATCCATTGCTACTGGCCAGGTTACGACGATAGCGGGCAGCCCCGCCATCTTCGCAACGAACAGCACCAACCCCATCGCGACGGGAGATCAAGCGCGTTTCAACGGGCCGAACGGCATTACTACGGACGGGACCAATCTGTATGTAACCGATTGGGGGCCGGTCATCTACGGCAGCCCGGCGCGCGGCCAGGTGGTCTTCAGTATAGCCATTGCTAACCCGGCGAATCCAACAAGCCAGTATTCCGGCCCCGTCACGAGGATAGCCGGCACCCAGGATGCTGTTGGTTTCAATTCCAGTACCGTAACCCCGGATAAGGCGTTATTCGATTGCCCCATCGGCATCACCACGGACGGCACCAGCCTCTTTGTGGCCGACTCCCTGAACTATACGATCCGAAGGATAAAGTGATCGGATCGCCCCTTCCCGTCCGTCAGCACAACGGACGGGAAGGGGCTCATCAGGATGGATGTGACCTCCTTTTCCACATACTGGCGCAGCGTCGCCGCCGGGACACGACCGGGGCTTTCCGGTCGCCTGCCGGTTCTCGCCCTTTCCCCCCTGGCCTTGGTCTATGCCTGCATCCAGACCATCCGCAGCATCCTCTATGCAAAACGCATCCTGACGGCCAAAAGCCTCCCCAGGCCGGTGATCTCGGTGGGCAATATCACCGTGGGCGGCACCGGCAAAACGCCTGTCACGGCCTACATCGCCAGGTTGCTCATCGGCCGTGGGTTGAAGGTGGCGGTCCTGTCGCGCGGGTACGGCGGCAGCATGGAAGGGGAGGCCGCCATTGTCGCCGACGGCCGCACGATCCGCCTGGATGCCGGTCAGTGCGGGGACGAACCCTACCTGCTGGCCACAACGGTGCCCGGCCTGATGGTGGTGATGGGGGCTGACCGCTACAGCGCCGGCATGCTGGCCATGGAGCGGTTGTCTCCCGATATCTTCCTGCTGGACGACGGTTTCCAGCACCTGCGGCTCCGGCGCGACCTGGACATCCTGCTGGTGGATTGGGCCCGGCCGTTCGGCAACGGCCGGACGCTGCCGGCCGGGCTGCTGCGGGAGCCTTTGAGCGCCGTCCAGCGGGCCGGCCTGGTCATGTACACCCGTTGTCCCCAAGGCTCATCCCCTCCGTCCCTGGGGGGGAAACCGGCCTGTTCCGCACGCCACCGCCTTGGCGATGCCGTTCCCTTGTCAGGCGGGCCGGCCGTATCCTTCGATAGCCTGCGGGGCAGAAAGGCGCTGGCCTTTGCCGGCATCGGGGAGCCGGTCTTCTTTTTCGAGGAACTGCGCACTCTGGGGCTGGACGTAGTTCACTCCGTCCAGCTTCCCGACCATGCAGCCTATACCTCGTCCCAACTGGCCGGGCTAGAGGCGGCCTTCCGTGCGTGCGGTGCCGACTGCGCCGTGACGACGGAAAAGGACGGGGTGAAACTACGCCGCCGTGCGCTTGAGTTTGCCGACAGGACCATGCTCGCCAGGCTTGAGCTTGTCATTGACGATCCAACCATCCTGACGGACCTGCTGAGTAATTTACTTCAAAAATAACTTCGCCTGTGGCAAAATGAATAAATTTACTACAGGACACGCGATGCTGACCGAACACCTGCAATCCATACTTGCCTGCCCCGTCTGCAAGGGTGAACTCTCGTTGTTTGACGAGGGCCGGTTCCTGCTCTGCCGCCCCTGCGGGCTGCGATTTCCGGTGCGTGAAGGTATCCCG
>PLYK01000109.1 GCA_003151775.1 Geobacter sp.
TGTTCGAAACCTATGCGGTCACCACGGTCGCGACCATGCTGCTGGGTTCGATCTTCTTCGGCGGCGAGACCCAAGCCAAGCTGATGCTGCTGCCCTTGCTGATCGGCTCGGTCTGCATCGTCGCTTCGGTCGCCGGCACCTTCTTCGTGCGGCTCGGCGGCGGCAAGAACGTGATGGGCGCGCTTTACAAGGGCTTCATCGCGACGGCCGTCATCTCATTCGGCCTTATTCTTGTGGCGATGAACTGGCTGCTGGGTGCAGGGTCAAGCTTCACCACGACCGGCGGCGATCTTGTCACCTTCACCTTCAACAACCTGATCGTCTGCGTGGTGACCGGCCTTGTGGTTACCGGACTCCTGATCTGGATCACCGAGTACTACACCTCGACGGTCTATCGTCCGGTGAAGTCCATCGCGAAATCGTCGGAAACCGGCCATGGCACCAACGTGATCCAGGGCCTGGCGATCTCGATGGAAGCCACCGCGCTTCCGGTCATCGTCATCGCCATCGGCATCATCGTCGCCTTCAGCGAGGCCGGCCTCTATGGCATCGCCATCGCGGCGACCACGATGCTGGCGCTGGCGGGTATGGTCGTCGCGCTGGATGCCTACGGTCCGGTTACCGACAACGCCGGCGGCATTGCCGAAATGGCGAACCTGCCCGCCGATGTCCGGGTGACCACCGACGCGCTGGACGCGGTCGGCAACACAACCAAGGCGGTCACCAAGGGCTATGCCATCGGCTCGGCCGCTCTCGCTTCGCTCGTGCTGTTCGCCGCCTATGTGAACGACCTGACCCATTACTTCCCGAAGCTGCACGTCACGTTCAGCCTGACCGATCCGTTCGTCGTGATCGGCCTGTTCATGGGCGGGTTGCTGCCCTATCTGTTCGGTTCGATGGGTATGACGGCGGTCGGTCGTGCGGCCGGTTCGGTCGTGATTGAGGTTCGGCGGCAGTTCAAGGAAATTCCTGGCATCATGGAAGGCACGGCCAAGCCGGATTACAGCAAGGCGGTCGACATGCTGACCAAGGCCGCGATTAAGGAGATGATCGTACCCTCCCTGCTGCCGGTCCTGGCGCCCGTTGTGCTCTATTTCGTGATTAACGCGGTGGCGGACCAGTCCAAGGCCTTCACCGCGCTGGGCGCGATGCTGCTGGGCACGATCGTCACTGGCCTGTTCGTCGCCATCTCGATGACGTCAGGCGGCGGCGCATGGGATAATGCCAAGAAGTATATCGAGGAAGGCCACTACGGCGGCAAGGGCTCCGACGCCCACAAGGCTGCCGTTACCGGCGACACCGTCGGCGACCCTTACAAGGATACCGCCGGCCCGGCCGTCAACCCAATGATCAAGATCATAAACATCGTCTCGCTCCTGATTGTGCCGCTCTTGGCCAAGATGGCGGGATAAGGCGGCTGATTCGCATTGCCCGAAAACAAGAGCGGCAGGGGAACATCTCCCCTGCCGCTTTTTTCATGCCGTGACGCCAGATGGCCACCCGGAGCCGGGCCTATTTTTTCAATGGGTTCTGTTTCCAGTAGATGCCCAGCACCTCCCACTCGTTGGCGTTCAGTCCGGCCCCCCGCCGCTCCATCTCCCGCTGGATCTCCGCCATATCCTTATTCGCCGACAGCGCCGCATCGATCCGTTTGTCGGTGTGGCAGAGCGTGCATTTTGCCTGGATGATGGCATGGGCCTTCTTGAAGTCGCCGCCGACCACGTTCCCCAGATTGCTGCCCGGCGGGGGGGCGTCCTGGGAGGCCCACAGGGGTGCGGCGAGCACGAGCGTGATGACATACGACAACGCCTGGCTGAGTTTCATTGCTGCTCCTTTCGATACGGAAAATGTTTCAGAATAAGTTTACCACAGATCAGCGTTGGCCGGTTTACTCTTTGCAATAGAGATATTGCTATGGCGATTAACCTTATCCCCTCACCCGGCCTTCGGCCACCCTCGCCCATTGGGAGAGGGGCTGATTAGTATCCCTTCTCCCAATGGGAGAAGGTGCCCCGAAGGGGCGGATGAGGGGGATTTTGGGATAACTGTATGCAGGTACTAATTGGTACTCGCAGTCGTCCTGTTCGCAAATGTCTGCTTCCCGGCTTGCAGAAAAGCCCTGTCCAGCATGGCCGCTGCATCATGCCAGCGGTTGCGGGCATGCAACATTACCAGAAGTACCCGCGTGCCGTCCCGCTCCGCCAGGGCAACCAGGCATTTCCCCGCGGAATCGGTATATCCGGTCTTAACCCCTATCGCTCCGGGATAGCGGCCCAGCAGATGGTTTTTGTTCCGAAGCAGGAAATGACGCCTCCCGTCAACGGTCCTGATGTGCATCTGTTGCCGGGAGACCAGTTCCCTGAAGGTCTGATTTCCGAGAGCGGTTTCGGCCAGGACGGCCAGGTCACGGGCTGAGGTATAGTGATGTGGCTTGTCATGGCCGCAGGGGTCGTTAAAGCGGGTCTCTTTCAATCCCAGTTCTCCGGCCCTTGCATTCATGAGCATTATGAATCGCTTCCTGTCGCCCCCCATGTGATCGGCCAGAGCGCGGCAGGCATCGTTGGCCGAATAGATCAGGGTGGCGGCGAGAAGATCGCCGACACGCATCCTATCGCCTTGGCGCAGCCCGATGCGCGATTTGCTTTCAGCCGCCGCGCCTCTGCTCACGGTCACCACCCGGTTCGGATCTTCCCGTTCCAGGACCAGCAGTGCGGTCATGATCTTGGTGAGGCTTGCGGGAAGGAGTCGCCGCTCCGGGTGGTGCGCCCAAACGGGTTTTCCATTAATAGTTAGGAGGTAGGAAGATGCAACCGTTGGGAAGGGATCGTCCATCGCGGCAGTGGCCACCGTGACTGACGCCAGGAGGGAGGATACTATGACTATGATGCGCCACATTTAGTCAGTTCCTTCACGGCTCTCTCAGGCTTCCAGGGCTGCGGCCGTTTGATCAGGGGCAACGGGAAAGGCGGGGTATCCGCATTCCATTCACCAGGTTCTGAACTTTCCCGAGTCGATGTGGACAAAGCCGTCACCGGGGTAATAACCGACCCCTCCCAGATGCAGGGCCACTGCCGTATGCCTTACCTTGTCCAGACCGATGCCCGGAACGGCGATGTCAATGGCCTTGCCGACCAGGTGGAGGCTGTGTCCGGCGACATGTCCATTTTTGCTCTTAAGGAGCGAGTTGTAGGAAGGGGTCCGATAGCCGGAGATGATGTGGATCTCGTTTCCTCCCCCCAGTTTCTTGTCGACGAGGTTGAGATATTCAATGGCATTTACGTCCATAACGGTTTGCTGATTGGAGATATGGCAGCGCATGATCCAGTTCAACGCATTGAGGGCGTCTGTATCATAGGTCCCGTCCGGTCTCCGGAAGACGACGGAGAGCCGTTCTTGGGTGTGCGTGTTGAAGAGAGAAAGTGACCCCTCTTCGACGGGAAGCACCTTTGCGAAAGACAGGCCGTCCCAGCCTAATGCCAGTATTCCTGCGGCTGCCGTGTGAAGAAACGCCCGCCTGGTAAACTTTTTTGTAAACAAATCTCTTTCCTTGCCCTCTGGTATTCCTCCGTTGCCATAACATTTAAAGGTACTTTAATACCAGACAACAGGATACTCCGTCAACGTAATTACCTAAAAGAGAAGCCGCAACAGCCCCATTTATGATAATATAATTATACAGATATATTTCGACGGTGCGACAGGCGCAAGTACACCGCAACGATCAGGAGAGACCGATGAAATACCTGGTACAAATCATACTCAGCCTCGTTGTGGTGTTGCTCTGCACTTCCCAGGGCCTGGCCTCGGCCAAGCTGAAGTCGCTGTGCGAGGTCCGCTTTCCCAGTGATACCCCCATCGAGTGGAACTGCGTGAAACTAACGTGGAAGGACACCCCAGAGAAGCTTTTCGGAGCCTACTGGCAGGATGTGCTGCGCTTCAACCGCATGGACCGGCGCCACTTCTACGGCGGGATGTCCATCAAGGTGCCCGTGAGGCTGGAGGATATCAAGGGATTTACCCCGCTGCCCACATTCTACCCGGAGGCGGCAGCGGAGGAGAAATTCATCCTGGTGGACCAGTCCGAGATGTTTCTGGGGGCCTATGAGAATGGAAGGCTCGTGCTCTCGTTTCCCGCAGCGGTGGGCATTGAGGGGCACCGGGTCCCCAACGGGGAATTCAGGGTCGATGCCGTCGACCGCCGGCATACCTCCAACATGTACACTATGGAGGAAATCGGCCGCCTTTACCCGATGCACTACGGACTCAGGTTCTTCATGGACAAGTCACTCCCCACCACGCCCTCATACTATATCCACGGCCGTGACGTGCCCGGATACCCGGCTTCCCATGGCTGTATCGGCCTCTATGACGAGGAGATGCAGATTGAATACTACAGCGCTTACGACCGGAAGGTTTACGGGAAGGATTACCACGAACTGGAATGGCCACTGCTACAGGGAGCCGAAAGGCTCTATCAGTGGGTAGTCGGTAATCATGACGATAACGGAAAGTTCCACAAGATCGGTTACGGTCCCCAGGTGCTGATCATCGGCAACCCGCCGCTGTGACCCCTCCTTCTGCGCGCACCATCATCGCCGATCCCGTGGTGGAAGGCGCACAATAAGGAGGCCTGCCGGTATCCAGTGCCGACAGGCCCTTGAACATCGTGCAAAATCCTATTCCCGGACGTAGATGTCCTGGTCGCTCTCGTGCACCATGGTCATGACGTGGGCGTACTCGGACTCGATCATGTCGTAGTGTCCCTGGGTCTCTTTGACAACCCGCTCAAAGACGCTCCTGACCGCGGGATCGACCATATCCTTTGCGAACTGGGTATACTGGCCGATGCACGCCTTCTCCTCGGCCAGGGCCAGTTCCAGCGCCTTCTGCTCGATCATTTCCTCCGTCATGGCCTTTTCCAGCTTCATGTAGGTGGGGTTCTTCGTGTCCACCGGAGAATTCATATAGCTGGTCATGTCTCCGAGCTCCCCCCCCTTGTAGTGATCAAAGAACGCCTTGAGGTGGCCGACCTCCTCGTTGGCCAACAGCTCGAACACCTTCCTGGTCCGCTCGATTTTTGCAACCGAGGCGGCCTTGCGGTAGTAATCCATGCTGTCCTTTTCAGCCTTGATGGCCAGCTTCAAGGCCTCCTGTAGCGAAAACTCCCTGCCCATGGTTCACCTCCTATAGTAAATAAATAGGTATGTCTACGAGGAGTATAACCGGGAAAACAAACCGGTCAAGGCCAGCGGAAAAAGTTTCCGATGAAAACTCATCTCCCGTCAGAGCGACAAAGAGTTTCCCTCTCCCTGAGGGAGAGGGGCAGGTTGAGGGGAAATGGTTTGATTGGTGCTGCTGCTCCCTCATCCGGCCTTCGGCCACCTTCTCCCTCAGGGAGAAGGGTTCGACGAGAGATAAATTTCGGTCGGGGTCAATCACCCTGCTCCAGCAGCGCGTTGACAACGGCACCGGCCATGGTCAGGCCTAAGATGGGGGGAATGAAGGAGATGCTGCCGAGGATCACGCGGCGGTTCTCGCAGCGGAAGAGCTGTTCCTCCCGGTTGGGACAGATGCACTCCGTGCCGCAGAAGGCGGCCTGAGGGTTGAGTTCCCGGTGCTCCTCGGTGGAGTAGACGACCTGCACGCCGTCATGGATGCCGGCCTTGCGGAGCATCTTGCGCATGCTGCGGGCCATGCGGCAGTTGCGGGTTGCGGAGATGTCCGCCACGTGGATCTTGGTGGGGTCGAGCTTGTTGGCCGCCCCCATGCTGGAGATGACCGGGATGGCCTTTTCGCGGCAGATGGTGATCAGGGCGGCCTTTGCGGTGAAATGGTCGATGGCGTCCAGCACGTAGTCGGGGCGCGGCGTCAAAAGCTCCCCGGCATTCCCGGCGCAGAAGAAGGCCTTGACCGGGATGATCTCGGCTGCGGGGTTGATGTCCCTGAGCCGCCCGGCCATAACCTCGACCTTGGACATGCCGACCGTGCTGGAAAGGGCGTGGAGCTGGCGGTTGACGTTGGTCAGGCATATGTCGTCAAAATCCACCAGGGTGATGGAGCCGACCCCGGCCCGGCCGAGGGCCTCGGCCGCATAGCTGCCGACCCCGCCGATGCCGCAGATCATGACGCGCTTCCGGGAAAGCGTATCGAGCCCCTGGTGGCCGACCAGGAGTTCGGTGCGGGAAAAACGATGGAGCGTCACGGGCTCACTCTCCTTCTGTCGAACCACCCCAGGAGCTCCCGCGCCTGCCCGGCGATAACATCTTCGGGGATGTCGCGGACAGAGCGGTCGGAAGCATCATGCTTTTTGAGGTTGACCCGGGAAGGGGTCTTGATGACCCTGTTCCGGCCGGTTGGGCAGATACAGACCGGCGTAGCCCCGAACAGGGTGATCGAGGGGACCCCGCTGGCCCAGGCGATATGGGTAGGCCCCGAATCCCCCCCGATGACGAGATCGCAGCGCCCGACCGCCGCCTTGAGCTGGTTCAGGTTCAAGCGGGGCAGAACCCGGACATGGGGCGCACGTTCGGCGATCAGGGATGCGGTCAGGAACTCCTGCTGGTTGCCGTGGCAGACCATGATGTTTTCCTGCAGCAGATTCGCGATCCGGGCATACCTTTCCGGCGGATAGTTTTTGTAGTGTGCGCTGGTTTCGGGCACAAGCAGGATAGTGCGCTTAGCGGTGGTGAAATATTCATCCGTGGCCGCGCTGTCGCCGGCCCCCCAGAACAGGTACGGCTCGGGGGGGCACAATTCGTCCATCCGGAAATCCAGACCGAGGCTTTGGGTGGCAAGGGTCGCGTAGCGGCACACCGCGGGGAGTTCCAGCGGGACCGGGAACGAGCGGTTGTAGAACAGCCCGGCCAGCGGTTCCTTGCGCATCTGCCGGGCGAACCCGTGCCGGACGCCGCCCAGGGAGGCGGCTACGACGGCCGACTTCACCATGCCGTGCAGGTCGATGACCACATCGAAACCGCCGCATGAGGCAAGGCGACGGTACTCCGCACGCAAGGCGGAGAGGGACTTCTTTCTTTTCAGCTCTCTCAGGTCAACCCGGATGATCTGCTGGATGTCGGGGTTATGATCGAGGATATCGGCAAAGCGCCGTTCCGCAACCCAGGTAATGTGGCACCCCGGAAGGCGACGGCGCACGACCTGCAACGCCGCCATGGCGAGGATGATATCACCCAGCGAGGTGAGCCTGACGAAAGCGATCTTCATCCCTGGTTGCGCGTCCGGTACAATTCCGGGTTGAGCGTCGGGTCATTGTACATCTTGAATTGCTTGTAGAGCTTCATCCGCTTTCTACCGGCCGCATAATCGGCCATGACCTGTTCGAGGGCGACGAACAGGTCATGGCGCTGGAGCTTCAGCACGGCAAGGCGGTGGAGCGAGAGCTGCCGGTGGTTATCGCCGATATCGTCGCGGCGGCTGTCTTCGTCCATGTGATAGATCTTGAGCGACATGATGGAGATGCGGTCCACGATGCTGCCGGGGGTTTCGGAATTGATCCTGTCCGCCGCCTGGCCGGGAATGGCGGCCGATACCTCCGCCAGGATCGCCTCGTCGAGTTTCTCGATCAGGTCGTTGCGTTGCTGGTTGAGCTTGTCGATGGCGCGCTTGACGGCGGCAATGGCGCTGTCGTCCACATCGGTGCGGCGCGCCTTGTCCTCCTCGTGCCACAACAGGTTGTTGCGGTAGGCCAGTTCCAGCGCGATGGGGCTGATCGCGACATCCAGCCCGTCATAGACGGCGGGGTCGGTGTGCCAAAAGACCAGGTAGCGGTCAAAGACATTTTCGAGCTGCGCAAGGTTCAATTTGGTCAACATGGTACTGAACATCCTTTCCAATGATATATGAATTATCTGATTAGGGACTTGGAAATTACAAAATTACCGTTTTTGTAGGGGCGATCCCAGCGGGTCGCCCGTGTGGCAACAATGTAATATGCTTGATATAGCGACAAAAGGCGGGCGAGCCGTTGGCGTCGCCCCTACAGTTAAATCGGTAAAACAATAAATTCTACATCCCTTAGTACTGATCTCCCGCCATATTGTTCCCCCCTTAAAAAAAGGGGGGGCAGGGGGGATTTGCTTTTAAAGATCAAGGGCAAATCCCCCTAAATCCCCCTTTACTAAAGGGGGACTTGATCGTTAGCGGAAGATCGATGTTAATCAGCCATGATTATCATATCAACTCGATGAACGCGGCAAAGAGGGCGTCCACGGAGATGCTGCTGCGGCACTCCCTATCCCTGTCGCAGGAGGTCCGGTAGCAGCCGGCGCATTCCATGGCGGCCTGAACGGCGCGGTGTTGCCTTCCCCGGGGGGCATAGTCGGCGGCGCTGGTGGCCCGGTAAAAAGAAACCGTCGGCGTGCCGACGGCAGCGGCGAGATAGAGCGGCCCGGTATCGCCGCCGATAACCAGGTCCACCCTCCTGAGAACCGGGATGAGCTCCCTGATGCGCAGCCAGGGGAGGAGCCGCACCGCTGTGCCGGCCTCGCGAGCGATCCGTTCCCCAAGGGCCTTCTCGCCGGGGCTCCCCCAGTTTATCAGTATGGTCGCCCCGGGGTACTGCGCCACGATCCTGCGCGCCAGCTCCGACCATCCCTCCGGGCGCCACAGTTTGGTGTTCCAGGTGGTTCCCACCTGGAAAAGAACGACCAAACCCTCCGGCAGCTCCGCCCGGTAGCGCTCTGCTGCCGCCTCGTCCTCAGGAGCTGAGAAGACGGCGCCCGCAAGCTCCATGCCTTGGTAGTCCCTGTCAAACGGGACACTGACCACCCGCAGGTAGCGGTCGGTAACGTTGCGGTCGCTGTCCCGGAACGGGATGCGGCGGGTAGTGAAAAGAGCATTCACCTTTTCCTGCAACACCTCCACGCTGAAGCCGATCCGTTCGCGGCTACCGCTGAGCCAGGCGATCAGGCCGCTCTTCAGGTTCCCCTGGATGTCGAAGACCATGTCGTAGGGGCGCTCCCGCAACCCCTTGCGCAGGGCCGTCAGGTCGCTAATGGTCTCCGCGGAAAAGGGGGCCTTGCGCCATCTCTTCGTCCTGACGGGAAAGACGCGCCTCAGGCCGGGGTTGTGCTCCAGCACCGGAAGGAACTGTTCTTCGGCTACCCAGTCGATCTCGATGCCGGGGGACACCCGGTGCAGATAATCTATGACCGCCAAGGCGTGGATGATGTCGCCCAGGGAGGATGTCTTGATGATCAGGACTTTCAAATTCGTTTGTTTTTTAATGCATTCATAAATTCCTGAATGGTCTGAGTGGGTATCTTTTCACGACGGTAGTTTGTTGGTTTGTGGTAGACGCTTCGGTAAAAATCACAACCATTACAAGCGGGGCTGAATTTTCCTGCTTGTTGTTCTTCTATAAGGCGCACATAATCTTTATTTTCAGTACTGATTATTTTTTTTAGTTGTGTCGTCCTGATATCACCTATCCTCAATGTTGAATTTACATCACGGCACGAGCATGCATTGACAATTCCGGACGCGGTTATTTGTATCGAATCAAAAAGTTTTGCGCATGCACCGGATTTGTATTTTTTATTACCCGGCATGATCTTCATATTCAGACCAGCCACGTCCTCTTGTGTAACGATTCCCCCCCAATTATTAAAAACACCATGGGGAGAATTGACACGTACTCCTGCCTTTTTGAACTTTCCGAGCAATTCCATCAATTCGCTGGAATCCTTATTTGGCACATCCCCACTTGAACGCCAACCGAAGCCTATCGGAAAGGGCCGGCTTTTCTGAGCGAGCATAATTTTTAAATTTGAAACAAGTCGATCATAAACTTTCGGAGTCGATTTTGTTATGTTTACAAAACTCTTCTCATCGTGGCCATAAATACTGATAGTCAAACCAACCATCTTCTTCAATTTAGTCAATTGCATAAGTTGATCATGCGACGGAACGGTTAAGTTTGAGAAAAAACTATATTCTTTGACTTTTGGATGATGATCCAAAAAATATAGTTTTTCAAATAAATGTTTATCCATAAAAACATCACCGGTACATGGTGTTAGTTCAAACCGGTCATATCCAAGCTCAACTGCTTGGTTAACGCAATCAAAAAACATTTCGTTTGACATGATAACTTTTGGCGTGATCTTTTTTTCATAAGCACAAAATCTGCATTTTATATTACATATACTACTGATTTCGATAGCCATTACTCCAAGGTCATTTTTGATGAACTCCCGTCCAAGCAACCGATTGAGTATAATTTCGGCTCCAATGACAACATGCTGAAACCTTCTACCTAAAAACTTAATATTCATCATTAAGTTCATAAATTGTAGCCTCTTCACTATTAGCTGATACTGAACATTTAATTATAACATAGATGCGTTCTTGTGTTTGAAAACTCATGAAGCGCGAACTCAGCAGACGTCCCCCGTCAGAGGAGTACATCTCGACTGACTTGATATATCCCGGGAATATGCCTTCCGAACCGGAATTTCTCACACCTTCTTCATGTATAATCGATGACCGCCAGGGCTGCCGCCATGGTCGTGTGTCATGTGTTCATTCAGCAATTTTCTACAGTTTCAGAGGGCCAATTTGTTTTAGAAGATGCCTATTTCATCGTTTATTGCGGTGGTTCTTAAGCAAAATTCGGAACCACCTAAGTAAAACCAATCGATATTATTCAATTATTAACCGTACAGTAGTGTCATGTAGTAAAAACTATCTAATACATAGATTGTTTGTCTGAACGATAATTAACATTGTCCTACCCGAACTGCCTTGATTATATACTGGATTACCAATGATTCCCTAATGGCCCCCAATAAAAACAGATTCAACAACTTCATATTGAGGCCCGCATCAATTTTGCGATCAATCTTTACAATTTGCAATTTATTTTCTGCGAACAACGATTCAATACCTTCCAGAGTAAAAAACCTGAGATGCGTTCTGTCCAGCACCCCCGATTTTGCATATCTCCATTGACCTTTCATAAGCCCACGCAAAATCCTGTGAAACCCCACATTAGGTATACTAGCGACGATGCATCCACCAGGTTTGAGGTAGCATTTCAACGAGCCCAGCGTTTTCCAAGGATTTACAAGATGCTCCAATACATCCGCACACACGATACAATCAAATTGATTTTTCAAGAACGGCAATGACGTCGTTTCGATGTTGCCCTGAATAACGGTGTCCAGGACTTTTCCCGCTTCGGCTGCCGCCTCCGGGAAAATCTCGATTCCGCTCACGTTCGGGATTCCATGCTCTTTGAGATACCTGCCAAGTGTCCCATATCCGCACCCGACATCAAACACCGACTTGCAGTCGCTTGGGATCATGGCTACAATTTCAGGTCTTAACTCCCCAAAATACGAACTATCAAAGCTCATGAATGGCTAACCTTCCTCTTTCATTATGTAATAAGATAGACATTGGAAAATTGTATTTTGAAAACCTCTGATGCTACATCTACTACTTATAGAGCCTGCAGGTGAGCCAATCAAGAAATACGTTTCAGAAATCCTCTTTGAAATAGGGACGCAAATCGGAATATCCTTCCTGTCCGTCGACCTGTAACGCGCAGAATTGGTAGATAGGACCGTTAATTGGTAGTTTTGTTGAAACAATGGATGCGAATTCCTTAATCAATTCTCTCATAAAAGTTTCTCCTTATCTTCAAATACATATGAGTTACATGGGGGCTGCAAAGCCGCAATGCGGCGTTCCAAGAACCGGAGTCGTCGTAAGAACAAGAGCCTTTTAAGCCAGCTTCGCGGCATGAGAGTCCTAGCAATCTGAAGTCGGTTTTTCCCGCGGCTGGTCAGAGCAGAAACCTGTTGAGGAGTGGTGAGGGCACCCAGCAGGCAGTTCTCAGCAAGGTCGAGCTGACGGTCACGCGGGTGACGCGGATTGTAGCGTATACCAAACTTTTGTTCCAGCAGACGACGGTTCTTCTTTAAAAGATCTTTAGTTCTATGGGGCACTTTGCCGAACGAGGCGCTCCCGTGGTGATAGATGAACACATCCTCCCGGCAGACAAGCTTGTAGCCGGCTTTCAGTACCCGCAGGCAATAGTCGTCGTCCTCGTAAAAGCCCAGATCGTAGGCATCGTCCAGCAGCCCCACCAATTCGAGCAGGTCCCGGCGGAAGGCCACGCAGAAGAAGCCGAGCCGGTCCGTTTCGAAACTGTCGCCGCCGCTCATTTCCGCCCAGGTCCGCCCTTCCCCGAGAATATCCTCGGGCGTGGCGCCTGAAATGAATATCTTCTGTTCATTGCCGACCGCGTTTGAAACCGGGCCGACCAGCCCGACCGAACGATCCGCCAGAAGCGTGGAGCGCATCCTGGACAGCCATCCGTCCGAAACCCGGGTGTCGTTGTTCAAAAGGACAATGACCCTGCCGGTCGCGACGCGGATGCCATCATTGTTGCCCCCGGCAAACCCCCTGTTGGTCGCGTTGAGGACGCATTTCAGACGGGGTTCGCGGCCGGCCAGCTCCGTCAGGTAGGCCGGCGTGCCGTCGGAGGAGTTGTTGTCCACCGCGATGACCTCATAATCCTCGTCGCCGGTGCCGCGGAAGATGCTCTCCAGACACGGGATGGTATGTTCCAGCAAGCCGTTATAGGTAACGATGACTATGCTGCTTTCAGCCATGCCGCCCCCCTGTATGGCGTTGCCCGGCGGCCTCCGCAATGGACACGAGGTCGTTAACGGCCGCCGTGACCGTATAGGGCGAAGCTGCCGGAGGCTTCGCTTGTCCCTGTTTCCACCGATCGTAGCAGCCGATGATCGCCTGTTTCACTGCATCGGGTGAATCGGCAGCCGCCGCCGTATGTCCGAGTGCGGACAGCATCCGCACAAGTTCCGGGTTGTGGTGCACCAGTCCCAGGATCGGCCGTCCGACATGCAGGTATTCGTAGGTCTTGGACGGGATGGTCTCGGCCGAGAACTCCTCCGTGTTCTGGATTAGGAGCAGAATGTCGGTTTTTTTCATGGCCACCAACGATTCGTGCCGCGGGATGCGCCCATGATCGTGGATCATTTCCGGCCAGGGAAACTCCTTGATGATCCTGCGGGAGAGAGGATCGCAGCTTCCGTAGATTTCGAGCCGGACGATAGCGGACGATTCCGGCCGCTCGATCACAACCTGCCGCAGCCCTTCGAGAAAGACCCTGAGATTCCGCGACCCCCCCAAGGAACCGAAATGGGCGATGGTGCACTCGTCTCCCCGCACATGGGCGATATCGGGCATTGCAGCCGGGTCGGCGCCTGGATACACCGTCCAGCCGCGGCTGCCCAGGCCGGTCCTCGCGTCGGCGTTCTTGCGCGCCTGGTCCGCAAGAAAAATGACGGCATCGGCACGGGTACAGATCAGCCGTTCGAGCCAGGCAAAGACCTTCAGCGCCCGCTTGCTGCGCAGCCAGTCGCCATGCACCAGGGGGTCCTGAAACTCTGCGATCCAGGGGATGTCATGGCTGCGGGCGATCACGGCGGCCGCCAGGTGGGCGCTGGCCGGGCCGCCGGTGGAATAGATCATTTGCGGTCTATAACGGCTGCACATGCGGCGCCCCCGCAGAATCGCCAAGGGGAACCACGACCATTGGCTGTCCAGATCTATGGCCAGTTTCTCAAGCAGATACAGCGGCAGGATCAGCAGGTTGAGCAGTCCGGCCCAGAGCCTGGTCATGCCCCCTCTCCTCTTCATGTGCCGCAGTTCGAAGCGCAGGCCGGAGGGAGATGCCGAGAGGGCCCTTTCATGAACCAGACCGCGCCATCGTACGCCGCAGACGCCGGTAAGCATGAGCGGCTCGATCCCCCAGGCGCGCAACGGCTCGATCCGGTCATCGATATGCTGAGCGCAGGCCATCCCGTCGATGAGCGAGAAGTACGAAAGGATCAGCCAAGGCTTGCCTGTCGTACAGTCATGCACGCTTGTCATCGCGTTCCCCCATCAGTTCGGCAACGGCATACAGGACTTCCGGCACCTCGATATCAAGCATGCAGGGCGGCTCAACCCCGTTGCCGTTGCACCCGGCCCGGCCGCAGGGCACACAGGGCATGTCCTTCTGGATGACGATGATGGAACCGGTGCGCTGTTTCCCCCTCGGCAGGGGACACTGCTGGGCAACCGGGCCGGTGTTGTTCCAGGGGGACCACCAGTCGGCAATCGTCGGCCCGTAAAGCGCCACCATCGGTATGCCGGTTGTTGCCGCGAGATGGCTGACCGCCGTATCCAGTCCGATATAGAGCGCACTGCGCGAGAGGAGACAGGCCATCTGGTTGAGATTCAGCTCGCCGGGGATCAGCGCCGGGCGTATCCGGCACAGATCGCCGGCAGCGGCAAGCGCTTGCCGCTCTTCAACTGCCGGCGACGAGGTCCATACCGGTTGCATGCCATAGCTCTCGGCAATGGCGTCGCTTGCGGCGGCAAACTTCTCCATCTGCCAGTATTTGTAACGCCAACGGGCAAAGGGATGGATAACGAAATAGTTTCCCTTCACTTTCAATCCCGAGAGGAGCGAGTTTACGGTCGCCTCGTCGTGTGTATCCCAGTAGACCTTTGCTTCCAGGCGCGTGACCGTCAGCCCCAGTTTTTGTGCAACAACCTGGCAAAGCCGGGCATAATGGATAGGAAATGGGTACGGGATCGGATGGCTGAAGAACAGGCGTTTCCAGATATCCTTCCAGAACTGGTCGCCGTAGTAAATCCCGACGCGCCAGCGTCGGCTGGCCACCAGTACTGCGATGTTGCCACGGTCTGAGGCATTCATGTTGATCGCCAGGTCGTAACGGCGGAAGATATTCCCCAAGTATCCGCTCTTTGCTCGCCCCGCACCAGATTCGTTACTGTTTGAATAGATTACCGCCCTTACCCGCGGATCCTTCTCCAGGAACTCGCCGGTGCCGCGGTTGACCAGCAAGTCGATGGCCACATCAGGATACGCTTCATGTAGCAGGCCGATGAGAGGAGTGGTCAGGATGACGTCGCCGATCAGGCGGATGTTGGCGATAAGAATTGTTTTGGGCAAGGGTATCATGGTTTATTCATTTAGTTCATCATCTTGGCTAGACGCCATCTTCCAGTATTAATTAATTTCCTGCGCTTGCTAACAGGAGTCGTCTGATCATCAAAAACTTTCTCAAAAAAATCGAGCAAACGTTCGTGACTATAAAACTCGTTAATCTTGTTGTCATTGAAGAATGGTTCAGATAACAGCGCCCTATATTGTGATTCATCTTGATCAACTTCGATAATTTTCTCGATGAATGCCTCTTCGCTGGCGAAATCATTCAGGCAGAGAAAGCTCTTCGGGTTGAAATCTCTGGCGACGAGAGGGTTGCCCCAGTAGATCGGAACACAGCGAGCCCAAGCAGCCTCTACTAACTTCTCGGTTGTGTATCCAAGAGTCTCCTTGTTCTCAAAACAAAGGTTGAATTTATAGTTTTTGATGAAATCATGCTTAGCATGCCCGCCCGGCGATAGCTGCATACCGATATTATTTAATGCCCTGCCGCCTGAATCTATTCGCTTGTATTCACTTAATTTGTGAAAAAAATCTATTCTCCGCCTGGCACGTTTTGGATTCCCATTTGAAACAACGAAAGAACAAAACTTTCTATCTTCATGTAGTACACGATCTACTTCGTTGGGAAATTTCAAGAGTGATTCAGGTGAGCATTCACATCCAATAACGTAGTAAGGCAAACGCAAATGCCGAGGATCGTCAATGTAATAGCATGTTAATGCATAATCGCATCGTGTGAAATCGGGATAAATAGTTTCACCGCTCCAAAAAAGTTTTTTGCAATTATAAAGCCGGTTCAGATGGCCATCCTTGGAATAGATCAATAGATCAGGCTTATCGCTAAGCTCAATCCTATACCTTCGCGAAAGGACACTTGTAAAAAAATTATCTGTTTTGTTGATACCGGCAAAATCTGAAAAATCTATGCGAACTGTAGGTTTAAAGTTCATTTCATTCTTCCTTGGCGCTAGAGCGTCTGGATATGTCATGCTCAAGTTCACGAAGTTTTACGTATTTTGCAAATGTAAGGAGAAAAGTTGTTATCGAGATTATCACTCCTTCAACGCCATCAAGCATGCCTGCCTTTAGAAAATACGTCTTGAAGAAGGCGAACAGCGGCCTGACGGTCAGGTCAAGCAACGTACATCTCCTCCCCTGCTCGTACATCTGGCGTGCGGAAAGGTCGCTGTAGTGGTTGAGCTTGGTCAGGAGCGGCCCGATGCCGCTGAAGGAATAGTGCAGCAGATGCCCTTGGCAGTCGGCGGCCGGACCATCCGCAATGACCCGTTCATGCACCAGGCTGTCGGAGAAATGCGCCCTGCGGCGGTCGAAGAGCCGGATGGTGCGGTCGGGATACCAGCCGCAATGTTTGATCTCCCTGGCCCCGAGAAAGGTCCGCCGCGGCACGGAATAAGCCCCAACGGCATGGTCCGAGGCCAGGATGTCGCGTATCTCCGCAGCCAGATCCGGCGTTACCCGCTCATCGCAATCGATATTGAGTATCCAGTCGTTGGTCGCCAAATCAACAGCCGCCTGCTTTTGCGGGCCGAATCCGTGCCAGGGGATGTCAACGACCTTGTCCGTATAACGGCGCGCGATCTCACGGGTGGCATCGCTGCTGCCAGAATCCGCCACCACGATCTCATCGGCCCACGACACGCTTTGCAGGCAGGCGTCCAGCCGCTCGGCCTCGTTTTTGGCAATGACGACGACCGACAAAGGGCAGTGGGTATGCACACTGTTTTTCGCCATTATGGGGCCGCCAATTCACGAAAAAGATGTTCGGCGCTGTTGTGCATCTGCAATTCCCGGGCCGCCTTCAAGGCATTGTCCCGATATCTGCCGTACTCTTTCAGCACCTGCATCACCGCCTTGTAGACGTTTTCCGGCCCAGTCGTGTCGATGACCAGGCCTGCGTCGTACCCGGCCACAACCCGCGCCATCCACGTACCCGACAAGGTTATGACCGGGCTGCCGCTTGTCAGGGCATCCAGGGTCACCCCGCTGATACGGTCGCTGAAGTCGTTCCGGGAATACAACTGGAGGCAGATCGCCCCCACGAACAGCCCCTGATAGTCGGCCCTGGGGAGGGTTTCGGCAACACGCCTGACATGGGGGTAGGCGCACCTCTCCAGCCGCCCGATTGCCTGCCGGGTGGCGTCATCATACTTTTCGTAATGCTCCGCTGAGGTCTGCAAGGTGACGGGGATGCAGGCCCCCCTGGCGTGCAGCAGCTCCACGAGCTCCACGACTGCCGGGAACCCCTTGTCCTGCCGGGCTGCGCCGGCGAACAACAGGTGGCTGAACACCTGATCCGCCGCCGGCCGGACATCGGCCTCGCAGGGCGATATGGGATAGGGAACAAGCCGGGTGTGGCTGAAACCGGCTGTTCTGAGTTCTTCACAGACCGAAGCGGTCGGCGTCAGGACGACGATCTCCGGCTGACGGCGCGCCACTCTTTCAAGCTGGGCGCGTTTGCTCCGGGAAGGTCTGAACCAGTGGATGTAGACGTAGACGCGGCCGGGGGCAATCTGGCCTGAGGCCGCCAGGTCAAGCAGCATGAGATCGGTCCTGCCGGCCGTCGAAACAAAGATGCGTTCATGGCCCTTCAGCAGTTTGCGGTAGAGCCACAACGCCTGCAGACGCCGTATCTTGCGCATGAAAAACCGGTTGACCCGGACCGCGCCCGGAAACGCGACGTTTGCCGATCGGCCGCACCATACGGTCAGTGGCGCGTCACCGGCGGCATCGATCAGACTCGATAGAAAGCTGAAACAGTGCCCGGCTTCGCCGGTCAGCGTCGGCTCGATGATGTTGAGGCGCTCATCCCTCATCCCTCATCCCTCATCCGCAGTGCAAGCGCCGCCGCTACCACATCATCCGCCGTAACCGCGGTCATGCAACGGTGGTCGGTCGGGCACTCACGCAACTTGCAGGGGGCGCACGCCACGTCCTTGCGGACGATGACCGCCATGTCGGTATAGGGCGCAGTGCCGGTATGGTCGGTGGGGCCGAAGATTGCCGCCTGGGGCACGCCGAAGGCGGCGGCGATGTGCATGGGGCCGGAATCGTTGGTCACCATGAAATCGCTGCGCTTGATGAGCGCCATCAGTTCCCGCACGGTGGTCCTGCCTGTCATGTTGAGACAGCCCCCTCCCAGGCGCCGCTCAATGTCGGCGGCAATGCCCGCCTCACCGGGGCTGCCGAGGATCATGATCCTTGCCTGCCACTCTGCGGCGAGCCGCCGTGCGACGTCGGCGAACCTGTCCGGATACCACCGTTTGGCCGATCCATAGGTAGCTCCGGGGTTGATCGCGATCACGCGATCACCCGCCTGGATCCCCTCCTCTGCCAGCAAGGCCGCAGCGGCGCGGTCTTCTGCCGGCGTCGTGCACAGGAGCGGCTGCACATCTTCGCCCGAAATGCCGAAATGGCGCACCAGGTTGCGGTAGTACCAGACCTCATGGCGGAGCGGCGGCGTCTCATCCTCCGAATATCGGCCGGTTAAGAGCAGGCTGCGGCCGTCGCTGCTTTTGCCGAGCCTGACCGGTATTCCCGCCAGCCAGGGCACCAGGGCGGATTCGAAGGAATTGGGCAGGATGATCGCCATATCAAACGAGCACTTGCGCATTTCGGACGCCAGCCGGAGCCTTCCCCGCACCCCGTGGTGCGTTCCTTTGCGGTCAAATACCATGACCTTGTCTACCCAGTCATGGGGCGAAAAGAGCTCCGCCACCAGGGGGTTGGCCAACACGGTAAGCTCGGCCCGGGGGTAGTGCTCGCGCACCAGGGCGATGGCCGGTGTCGTCATGACCGCATCGCCGATCCAGTTGACCCCGCGAATCAGGATCCGGCGGACCTTGTCTTGTACCGGAAGTTTCACGGGGTGTCCTTACTTAGGAGGCTAGCAATAATAAGT
>PLYK01000112.1 GCA_003151775.1 Geobacter sp.
CCCCACGCGGCGGCGCTCCATCAGGCTTTCGCCCATTGTGAAAAATTCTCGACTGCTGCCACCCGTAGTTGTCTGGACCGTGTCTCAGTTCCAGTGTGGCTGATCATCCTCTCAGACCAGCTAACCATCGTAGCCTTGGTAGGCCTTTACCCCACCAACTAGCTAATGGTACGTAGACTCATCTGATGACAGAAGGCCCGAAGGTCCCCCCCTTTTCCCGCAGCGTCCGAAGACTCCGTGGGCTTATCCGGTATTAGCACCCCTTTCGAAATGTTATCCCGGATACCAGGGCAGATTATCTACGCGTTACTCACCCGTGCGCCACTAAATTAAGGAGCAAGCCCCTCAATTCCGTTCGACTTGCATGTGTTAGGCACGCCGCCAGCGTTCGTTCTGAGCCAGGATCAAACTCTCCAGTTGAATGCTGAAAGTTTGAAAAACAAACTCAAATACTTTACTGACAAATAAACCTGCAATCACTTGCTGCTATTCGGTTTTCAAAGACCAGACTGTGTGCCGTGACAGACTTTGCAACATACTAAAACCGACCGCCCATGTCAAGAGGTTTTTTACCGGCAAACCTCTTTTTTCCCAAAAACCAAAAAACAGGCGGCTCGAAAGGACGCTGTTTATAACAATTATCTCCTACACCGTCAAGACCTTTTTTTAGCCTTTCAGTAAATCTCGTAGAATTCGCCGGTCCCCAGCTTGTGCACCTTCATCAGGTTGGTGGAGCCGCGCGCCTCGACCGGCAGCCCCACGATGATGACAATGATGTCTCCCTTACGGTAACCGGACGACAGCATGTTGCGCTCCACAGACATGATCTGTTGGTGCATGTCCGCCATGATGCCGATGCCGGTGGCGGTTACCCCCCAGTAGATGGAGAGCCGCCGCTGGATCTCCGGCGATGCGGTATAGGCAATGATCGGGATATGGGGGCGGAATCGGGAGATGAGCGCCGCCGTGCTGCCCGATTGGGTGAAAACGGCTATGGTCTTGGCGCCCAGGCTGGTTGCCGCCCGGCAGGCCGATTCGGCCACCGCCTGGGCGATGCTGGGCGTCGAGGCGCTCCGGTCCACGGTGCTCCAAAAATCGGCGCTTTCCACATCCCGAGCGATTCGGACCATGGTTTCCACCGCCTCGACCGGGTAATCGCCGGAGGCGGTCTCGGCGGAAAGCATGACCGCATCGGTGCCGTCCACGATGGCGTTGGCAACGTCGGAGGTCTCGGCCCTGGTCGGCCGCGGATTGCGCACCATGGACTCCAGCATCTGGGTGGCGGTGATGACCGGCTTGCCGGCCTCATTGCAGGCCTGAATGATCTTTTTCTGGAAGACCGGCACCTTCTCGGCTTCGATCTCCACCCCCAGGTCGCCGCGCGCCACCATGACCGCATCCGTCGCCTGCAGGATCTTCTTGAAATTATGCAACGCTTCGGGCTTCTCTATCTTGGCCACCACCGGCGTGTTCTTGCCCCTCAGGTAGATGATCCGCTTGATCTGCTCCACATCCTCTGCGGTTCGAACGAAGGAGAGCGCAACGAAATCCACGTTGGCCTCAAGCGCAAACTCCAGATCGACCAGGTCCTTCGCGGTCAGGGAGGGGGCCGATACGTTCACACCCGGCAGGTTGATCCCCTTGTTGTTCTTCAGCACGCCGCCAACCACCACAGTGCACCGGACCCGCTCCCCGTGGATGGTCACGACCTTCAACTCCATCAAGCCATCGTCCAGGAGGATGCGCGACCCGGGATGCACGTCGGACGGCAGGGAGCGGTAGACCGTGGGGATGACGCCGTCCCGGCCGAGAACGTCCTCGGTGGTGATGACCACCTCCTGCCCCTTGGTCAGGGTCATGGCGTCATCCGCCATCTTGCCGGTCCTGATCTTAGGTCCTTGCAGGTCGGCCAGGATGCCGATCTGGCGCCCCGCCTTTTCCGATGCCTACCTGATGGTGCGGATCAGCTTCTGCTTCTGGACGTTGTCGCCGTGGGAAAAATTGAGGCGAAAGATATCCACCCCGGCCGCCATGAGCCGGGCCACCATGTCGGGCGACGAACTGGCCGGGCCGAGGGTGGCCACGATCTTGGTTTTATGGACTGCGGCTCTTGTCATTCACGCTCCTCCGGGTAGCGCCTTACTCCGGGCGCTGTTATCTCATTTCAGTTATGACTGGTGTGCCGGACATAATTCAGGGTCCCGCCGGCCAGAAGTTCCCTACGCTGGCGTTCGGAGATGTCCAGCTGCATCATGACCTGCCTCCCCCCCACCAGCACCGGCAGCTCTTCGGCGCCGCTCTCCACCAGGCGCCGCAGGTCCGGGAAGGAGACCCGGTCCCCCTGGTTGAAGAGTTCGTAGTCGGCCGGGCCCTTGAAGGTCAGCGGCAGGATGCCGAAGTTGACCAGGTTGGCCTTGTGGATGCGGGCGAAGCTCTTGGCCAGCTTGGCGCGGATCCCCAGGTAACGTGGCGCAAGGGCGGCATGCTCGCGGGACGATCCCTGTCCGTAATTCTCGCCGCCGACCACCACCCCGTTGCCGGCGGCCTTGGCGCGGGCCGGAAACTCCGGGTCAACCTGTTCGAAGACATGCTCGGCTATTGCCGGGATGTTGCTGCGCAGCGGCAGCACCTTGTTGCCGGCCGGCATGATGTGGTCGGTGCTGACGTTGTCCTCCACCTTGAGGACCACCTCTGCCTGCAGTGTATCCGGCAGTGCCTCGAATTCCGGGAACGGCACGATGTTGGGCCCGGTCTTGATCTCGACGGAGGCCGTATCCTCCAGCGGAAAGATGATGCCGGAATCGTCCAGCAGGTACGCGGAGGGGTTCTTGACCGCCGGATAGGCCTTGATGGTCGCCAGCTTGCGCGGGTCGGCGATCACGCCGTAAATGCCGGCGGCAGCGGCTGTTTCCGGGGAGCAGAGGTAGACCTTGTCCCCCTTGGTGCCGCTCCTGCCCGAGAAGTTGCGTGGAAAGGTGCGCAGTGAAACCTGGTTGGTGCCCGGCGCCTGCCCCATGCCGATGCAGCCAAGACAGCCGGATTGGTGAATGATCGCCCCTGCCATCAGTAACGTCATCACCCCCCCCTGATCGGCCACGTTTTCCAGAACCTGGCGGCTGCCGGGGTTGATGTGGAACGACACCTGGGGCGCAATGCGCTGCCCTTCCAGGATGCGGCAGACGGTCATCAGGTCGCGGAACGAGGAGTTGACCGAACTGCCCACCAGCACCTGGTCAACCTTGACCCCCTCCACCTCCCGCACCGGCACGACGTTGTCCGGCGACGACGGGCAGGCGATCAGCGGCTCCAGCGCCGAGAGGTCTATCTCGTCGTATTCGTCGTAGACCGCTCCCTCGTCCGCGGCCATGGGTTGCCAGCAATCGCCCCTGCCCTGGGAAACCAGAAACTCCCGCGTCCGCTCGTCCGATGGAAAGATCGAGGAGGTGGCGCCCAGTTCGGCCCCCATGTTGCCGATGGTGGCGCGATCGGTGGCCGAAAGGGTGGCCACACCCGGACCGTAGTACTCGATGACCTTGCCCACACCTCCTTTGACCGTGTGACGGCGCAGCATCTCCAGGATGACGTCCTTGCCCGACACCCAATCGGGCAGGCGTCCCATCAGCTTGACCCCCATCACCTTGGGACAGGGGAGGTAAAAAGGGTGGCCGGCCATGGCCAGGGCCACGTCCAGGCCGCCGGCGCCGATGGCCAGCACCGCTATGCCGGCAGCCGTGGGGGAGTGGGAATCGGCCCCCAGAAGCGTGATGCCCGGCACGCCGAATCGCTCCAGGTGCACCTGATGGGAAACGCCGTTGCCCGGCTTGGACAGATGCACGCCGAACTTCATGGCCGCGCTGGTCAGAAAGGCGTGATCGTCGGCGTTTTTATAATCAGTTTGCAACAGGTTGTGATCGATATACTGTGCCGCCAGCCCGACCTTGACCCTCGGCAGTCCCATGGCGATGAACTCCAGCATGGCCATGGTGCCGGTGGCATCCTGCAAGAGGGTATGGTCGATGCTGATGGCAATCTCCCGGCCGGGAACCAGCTCTCCTTCTACCAGATGATGTTCGAGTATCTTGGTTGTAAGGTTCTTTGCCATTGAAGTCATCCCCTTCCTCGGTAATTTCATGCAATTCGGTGGTTCTCAGGCGTGAATCGCCTCCTTGTGCACATCCAAAGCCGCCTCCCGCACCGCCTCGGACAAGGTCGGGTGGGCATGGCAGATCAGGGCGATATCCCGGGCCGTGCCGCCGAAACTCATGATGGCGACCGCCTCGGCAATCAGGTCCGAGGCCCTGGGACCTACGATGTGGACCCCCAAAACCCGGTCTGTCTCCTGGTGGGCCAGGATCTTGACGAACCCCTCTGTTTCGTCCATGCAGCGCGCCCGGCCAAGGGCGGCAAAGTTGAATCGGCCGCTCCTGTAAGGGATGCCGGCCTCCTTGAGCTGTTCCTCGGTCTGGCCCACCGTGGCACCTTCAGGCCAGGTATAGACGACGCCGGGGATATATTCGTACTCCACCGTCGCAACCTTGCCCGCCATGCGCTCCACACAGACCACGCCCTCATCCATGGCCTTGTGGGCCAGCATCGGGCCGGGAACGAGGTCCCCTATGGCGTAGATGCCCGGCACGGAGGTCTGGTAATCACCGTCCACCGCTACCCTCCCCTTCTCGTCCAGCTTTACCCCAAACCCTTCCAGGTTAAGTCCGGCCGTCAAAGGGCGGCGGCCCACGGCCACCAGGAGGCGGTCACAGTCGATCTCCTCGCTGCCGGCGCCGGCATTGTACTGGACAATGGCCTTGCTGCCGATGCGGCGCACCCCGGTGATGCGCGTCCCCAGCTTGAACTGGATACCCTGTTTGCGCAGCGAACGGTTGAGGGTATCACCCGCCTGCCGGTCCATGAGCGGCACGATCTGGGGCATCATCTCCATCACCGTCACCTGGGCTCCCAGTCGGCGCCAGACCGATCCCAATTCCAGGCCGATGAAACTGCCCCCGGCTACCACCAGGTGTTGCGGAAGCTCGTCAAAACAGAGGGCCTCGCGGGCGCTGACCACCACATGCCCGTCAAAGGGGATGCCGGGGAGCATGGCAGCCTCGCTGCCGGTTGCCAACAGTACCCGCGGCGCCTGGAGCTTCACCATCTTTTCGGCGTCTGCCGTCTGGTCCGGCTGACCGGCGGGCGGGGCCGCTTCCGCGAGCGCCACCTCGACCTCGTGACGGCCCAAGACGTTGCGCCCCGCAAGCCGTCCCTCGCCATAGATCCGCTCGATATTGTTCTTCTTGAAGAGAAAGGCGATACCGTCGGTATTTTTTTTGACCACGTCGTCCTTGCGGCGCATCATGGCTTCGAGGTTGAGCCGGGGCGGTGCGATGTCGATACCGTGCACGGAAAAACGGTCACGCGCCACGGCAAAGAACTCGCTGGAGTCCAGCAGGGCCTTGCTGGGTATGCACCCTTCGTTCAGGCAGACACCCCCCAGCGCTTCGCGCTTTTCAACGACGCCGACCTTCATCCCCAGTTGCGCGGCGCGGATGGCGGCCACGTAACCGCCCGGGCCGGCGCCGATGACGATAATATCGAATATGTTATCGGACATGACTAAATCCTCCGTATAATACCAATTCCAAATCGGTATAAGGCTCCCTACCCTTCCAGCAACAGCTCCTCGGGGTCCTCGATATACTCCTTGACCTTCTTCAGAAACCCGACCGCCTCACGCCCGTCGATGATGCGGTGGTCGTAGGAGAGCGCCAGATACATCATGGGGCGGATGACGATCCGGCCGTCCCGCACCACCGGGCGTTCCTGGATGGCATGCAGGCCGAGCACGCCGCTCTGGGGCGGATTGAGTATGGGGGTGGAGAGCATGGAACCGTACACGCCGCCGTTGGAGATGGTAAAGGTGCCCCCCTCCAGGTCGGAGATGGCCAGGCGGTTGGTCCTTATCTTCTCGACGAAGTCGCCGATCTCCTGCTCCACCTCATGAAGATGCAGCCGCTCGGCGTTGCGCAGGATCGGGACCACCAGTCCCTTGTCGCCGCCCACGGCGATGCCGATGTCGAAGTAATGATGGTACACGATGTCATTGCCGTCGATGCCGGCATTCACGGACGGGAACTCCCGCAACGCCTCCACGCAGGCCTTGACGAAAAACGGCATGAAGCCGAGCTTGACGCCGTGGCGCTTTTGGAACTGGTCGCGGTACTTGTCCCGAAGCGCATTGATGTGGCTCAGGTCGGCCTCGTTGAAGGTGGTGAGCATGGCGGTCTCCCGGCGCACCGCCACCAGGCGTTCGGCGATCCGCTTGCGGATGGGGGACATGGCCCGGCGCTCTTCCCTGTCAACGGCGTAGCGGGGCGCCTCCTCCGAGCGGACCGTGCCGGCCGGGGCAGCGGGTGCGGGTGGAACAGGACGGGCAACCATGCTTTGCGGCGGGGATGGGGCCGCGGGGACGGGCACGGGCGCACCCGCGGATGGTGTCTGTTTGGCCGGCGCTTGCTGGGACTTTTCCGCGATGCCGCTGAACAGGTCGTCCAGCGTAATGCGCCCCCCCTTGCCGGTCCCCACGACCGTGGCGGGGTCAATGCCCTGTTCGCGCATCTCGCGGCGGGCGGCCGGCGTCGATGCCGCAGGGATGAGGATGAAATCAGCCTCCGTCAGCGCCGGGGATGGGGGCGCCGTTGCAGTCGACGCCCCGGCGGCTGCGGCCTGCTGCTCGCTTATGGAGCCGATGACCGTACCGACCGGAACCGTCGTTCCCTCGGCAACCGTGATGGAGAGCACACCGGCTGCATCGGCGTTGATGTCCAGTGTGATCTTGTCGGTTTCTATCTCGCACAGCGCCTCGTCCTTCTTCACGCCCTCGCCGTCCTTCTTGAACCACTTGGCCAAGAGCGCTTCACGTACCGACTCGCCCACCTCCGGCACCCGTATCTCCATGATCGAAACTCCTCTTAAAAAGGTCAATCACCGTCCCATCGGAACGGCCGTTTAATTCTAACGCATTTTTTCCGATACGCCAGCAAAAATAGGGGGCGGCCACACTGCGGCCGCCCCCTGCGGGACCAGTTGTTCTCCGTGACCCTTCAGACAATCATCCCTGTTCCTTGAGAAACTCCCTGCCAAAGGGTGACATCTGCCGCAGGTGGGCAATGATCGGGGGCAGTTCACGTATGACCGTGTCGATCTCGGAGTCGCTGGAAAAGCGGGAGAGTGAGAAGCGGATCGAGCCGTGGGCGCAGGTGAAGGGCACCCCCATGGCCCGCAGCACGTGGGACGGCTCCAGGGAGCCGGAGGTGCAGGCGCTGCCCGACGAGGCGCAGATGCCCAACTCGTTCAGCAAGAGCAGGATCGCTTCCCCTTCCACGAATTCGAAGGCGATGTTGAGGGTATTGGGGAGGCGCTCGGCCGCGCCGCCGTTGATGCGGGCATGGAGGATGCGGGCCATAAGCTCGCTCTGCAGGCGGTCGCGCATGGCTTTGACCTGGGTGTTTTCGATTTCCATATGCTGCCCGGCAAGTTCGCAGGCCTTGCCCAGGGCGATGATGGCGGCGGCGTTTTCCGTGCCGGCGCGGCGGCTCTTTTCCTGATGTCCTCCCACCAGGAAGGGGCGAAATGGCGTGCCGCGACGCAGATAAAGCACGCCGATCCCCTTGGGCGCATGCAGTTTGTGGCCGGAGAGCGACAGCATGTCGATGTTCGAGGCCGCCAGGTTGATCTGAACCTTGCCTACGGCCTGGACGGCGTCCGTATGGAACAGCGCTCCCTTGGCCTTGACATTGGCGGCAACCTCCTCGATGGGGAAGATCACGCCGGTCTCGTTATTGGCATACATGAGCGACACAATGGCGGTATCGGCATCCATCGCTGCATTCAGTTCCGCCAGGTCCAGCCGCCCCTCGCTGTCCACGCCGATCTCGCTCACGCGATAACCCCTTTGGGTCAGGTTGCGGCATTGGGTCAGCACGGCCGGGTGCTCAACGCGGGAGGTAATGACGTGGCGTTTTTCCGGGAATACCTCCAGTGCCGAGCGGATGGCGGCGTTGTCGCTCTCGGTGCCGCAGGCGGTGAAGATGATCTCGTCCGGCGAGGCGCAAAGGAGCGCGGCCACACGCCTTCTGGCCTCGTCCACCTTTTGCTGCACCTGGCCGCCGAAGAAATGCATGGAGCTGGGGTTGCCGTACAGTTCGCAGAAATAGGGGCGCATCTCCTCGAAGACCGCCTCGTCAACCTTGGTGGTGGCGTTGTTGTCCAAATAGATCTCTTTCATGCCGCGACCTCCTCGACCACGATGTCCTCTGCCACCAAGTCGCGCAACTTCTGCTCGACCACGCGGGAGGTATAACCGGAAGAAGCGCACCCCGCGCACGCCTTGCGGAAGGCCACCTGCACCTTGGGGCCGTCGATGTCGATCAGCTCCAGGTCCCCGCCGTCGGCCCACAACAGAGGCCGGATATCCCGCTCCAGAACCTCCTGGATCATCTGCATCTTCTTCAGGTTGGAGAGTTTTTCCGGGCGTTTGCGGGGTTCTTCCGTCTGCCGGCTCCCCATAACCTCGGCGATAAGCTCCTTGATTCTGGGGATGCAGCCGCCGCAGCCGCCGCCGGCCTTGGTAAAATGGGTCACCTGTTCGGCCGTGGTCAGCTTGTTGGTCTCGATCACCTTTTTCAGGAATACGTCGGTGATGCCGAAACATTTGCAGACAATGGTCCCCTCATGGTCGGGATAGGCAGGGCCGTGATCATGATCGTGGCTGTGGGGCTCGACCCCGTGGCCGCGGTATTTGGCTATGGCCACCTCCAGGGCTTCCTGCCCCATCACCGAGCAGTGCATCTTCTCCTCGGGCAGTCCGCCCAGGAACTCGGCGATGTCCTGGTTGCTGATGGCCAGGGCCTCGTCCAGGGTCTTGCCCTTGACCATCTCGGTCAGGGCCGACGAGGAGGCGATGGCGCTGGCGCAGCCGAATGTCTGGAACTTGGCGTCAACGATCCTGTCCTTGTTGTCGTCCAGCTTGAGATAGAGCTTCAGAGCGTCGCCGCAGGCCAGACTGCCCACCTCGCCGACGGCGTCGGCATCGGGTATGTCCCCCACGTTACGGGGATTGAGGAAATGTTCTTTTACGGTTGGTGTATAGTCCCACATGGTGATGATCTCCTTGCCTGTTTTTAGGTAGTTTACCCCAGGATAAACTTCCGTCCCGCGTCCATGACCTCCGACAGCCTCGCCTCCGTGGCCGCCTCGCCGTATAGACGCACCACCGGCTCGGTGCCCGACTTGCGAAACAGCATCCAACTGCCGTCTGCCAAAAGCAGTTTGGTCCCGTCGATCCTGACTACCTCATTGACCTTGGCTCCGGCGAACTCGGCGGGAAGCGCCGTAAACTTGTTCGCGTACTCGTTTTCCAGCTGCGGCGACAGCTTGAGGTTGTCACGGCAGGTGACGAAACGTCCGACCTCGCCATACAGCCGTTCCAGCAGTTCCCGGATGGTCTTTCCTTCGCGGGCAACCATCTCAGCCACCAGGAAACAGGCCAGGATACCGTCCTTCTCGGGCACATGCCCTTTGACGGAGAGCCCGGCGCTTTCTTCGCCGCCGATAACGATCTTGTCCTGGCTGATCAACTCGCCGATATACTTGAAGCCAACCGGCGTCTCATAGACCGGAATGCCGTGTTTTCGGGCAACAGCATCGATCAGATGGGAGGTGGCGACACTGCGGGCCACACCCCCTTCCAGTTTGCGCACCCGGATCAGGTAATCCAGGAGCAGGGCAATGATGTAGTTGGGCTCGATGAAGGTGCCATCGCTATCCAGGATGCCGAAACGGTCGGCGTCGCCGTCGGTTGCCAACCCCAGACGAATGGCAGGGTCGCTTTTGACCAACGCGATAAAATCGGGAATATGACTTTCGGACGGCTCGGGCGCATGGCCGCCGAAGTAGGGATCGAGGTGGTCGTTAATGATAACGTAAGGGATGCCGCGCTGCTTCAGCGGCTCATCCAGATACCCCCGGCCGGTGCCGTACAGGGGATTGAGCGCCACCTTCCCGAGATGGGCAATGGCATCAAAGTCAACCTTCTCCTCCAACGCCTTCAGATACCCCTGTCTGGGGTCGATGCGCTCCAGGAGCCCCTGGCGCGACGCATCATCCAGGGAAATGGTCGAGCAGCAGGCCGCGCCCAGCATCCGATTGGCCCGCTGCTCGATATCTGCGGTGGTCTCGGGCAGGGCCGGCCCGCCCCAGGAGGGTGAGAACTTGACGCCGTTGTACTCGGGCGGATTATGGCTGGCGGTAAAGTTGATGGCGCCGGCGGCATGACGCCGCAGTATCTCGAACGATACGACCGGCGTGGGGGTATCCCGTTCGCACAGATAGGCCTTGACGCCTGCACCCGCCAGTACCCGGGCCGCCTCCTCGACGAAGCGCCGCCCCATGAAGCGGGTATCGCAGGCAACAATCACCCCTTTGTGCTGTTCCTCGGAGGCGATGAGGTGGTCGGCGATGGCCCGGATAACCACCTTGATATTGTCAACAATGAAGTCTTCGCAGAGAATGCCGCGCCACCCGGACGTTCCAAAAGCGATTCGCATGATGTTGCCCCCCCTAATAACAAGACATCTTTTGTCGTATTAAGGTAATACACCAAAGTCCGTCCGTCAAGTCAAACAGGTCATAATTTCAAGGATTTTTCCTGTTGACTTTTTTCCGCCATACTTGTTAAACTTAGTTTTCAATACAGAATACTTTAGGAGGATGAAGCATGCAGTGTCAGACTGTACTTCCAGGTACCGAGTGTACCTTTTGGGGCAAACAGGGTTGTGTTTTCACGGACGGCTCTTGCCAGATCATCGTAGAAAATTGTGAAGGATGCGAGCGCATCGTGACCGGCACCATAGGCCAGGTTTGCGGCGCCTATCCGGCGCCGGTCAAGAAGTGGGCCAACGGCATCTGCAACTTCGCCTCCCATGTCAAGGTGGAGATCAAGGTGGATGACGCCAAGGCGGTCAACCCGCTCAAGGCTTCCAAAAAGGCCTCCGGCGGCAAGAAGAAATAAGCACCGTATCTTTTCGCACAATGACGCCAAGGGGGGGACAGGTTTCCCCCCTTTTTTTATGTGCATGGAGGTTACACCATGTCCTTTGATACGCTCACCTGCCCCTCGTGCGGGTCACCGGTCAAACAGTACTGCAATCCCTTCCCCACCGTGGATATCATCATCGAGCTCAATGGCTGCATCGTGTTGATCGAGCGTAAAAACCCTCCCCATGGCTGGGCATTGCCGGGAGGTTTCGTGGACTACGGGGAATCGCTCGAAGATGCTGCGAGACGGGAGGCACGGGAAGAAACGTCATTGGAGATTTTCGACCTGCGGTTACTGGGATGCTACTCGGACCCGTCGCGGGATGCGCGCATGCATACCATCTCAACGGTTTTCATGGCCCAGGGAAGCGGGATTCCGCGTGCCGCCGACGACGCGGCCAACCTGGCGCTGTTCACGCTTTTTGAGTTGCCGGCCACGCTTTGTTTCGACCACGCCCGGATTCTGGCCGACTACGCCGCCATCGTCGACACCAGTCGATGAACAACGGCGAACCGTATTCCGACGGCCGGCGACGGCAAACTGTCCATTTATTCAAAAAAAGTGCAACTCGGGGGCCTGGGGGATCAGGCCGAGTTCCGCAGCATACAGGTAGAACAACCGTAGCCCCTCCTGCTGGGCCTCCCCCAGCTCATAGGAGATATTTTCCCGCCAGTAGGTGATAAGCCCTTCACGACCCATCCACGCCGCTTCTGGCGACACATCGGCAATGATCTCACGCTCCCGTCCGGCAAAACCTTTGGCCTGAACAAGCTGAAAAGCCAGCTGCCACACCTCCTGATGGCGATCCTTTGCGGCGGTGCGGGTGCATAACCAGAGGGCAAACACAAACGGCAGTCCGGTCCATTCATACCAGAGCGATCCCAGATCATAGATACGCAGGCCGGTCCCGGCCACAGCCATTGACGAGCGCAACGCTGCATCCCCGATCAGCAGCAGGGCAGGCGTCGAGCAAAGGGTCTCGGCCGGCGGGCCGGCGGAGACGGCATAGCGGCAGGTGCAGTTAAAACGCTTGCGCATGAGGATCCTGAGCAGGTTGACGGATGTTGCCGACTCTGCGCTCAGAATGATTTCCCGGCCATCGAGCTCTTCAATGGGGACGCGGGAGAAGAGCAGGACGCTGGCAACCGGGCCCATGCTGCTGATGGAGAGACCGGGAAGGATGAGGTAGCGTTCGGAGTGTATGGCGTATTCTATGGAGGACGAAGGGCAGACATCGATCTTTTTCGCAGCGAGCAGGGCATTAAGATCGGCCGGGACCCCGCCGGTGAACCGGTAGCCGGAGCAGGGGAAATGCTCTCTGAGGGCGTGGAATATGGGGGTGACGTTTGCGTAATCTATGCGGCCAATAGTGAGCATCAGCGTATATTCTTGTAGAGTTTGTCCGCGTCGCCCTCAACAACGCGGATGCCTTGCCGCTCCAGCAACTCCCCGGTCACCTGCCACAGGCGGGTAATGGCGTTGTCGTAGTTCACCACAGCCGTGATCTGGTTGTTTTTAGCCGCGACCAGGTCGTTTACCACATCCAGCACATCCTTGTTGGTGGCCAGACCAACGTCCTTCTTGCGCAGGTAGGCTTTGAGGCGCTCCTCGGCGTAGGCCCTGCCCCGCTCGGACACGGCGATCTGCTTGTAACTGCTGATGATGCCTCGGATGGCGCTCTTGACGTCGTTGGCGGCGCTTTCCTCAAGGCTTCTGATCTGCACCGCGGTCTGTTCGGTCTTGAGGCGGCTCTTGCGGTAATCGTTTTCGGCAGCGTTGTTGCCCAGAGGGTAGGTTAAGGTCAGGCCGAGGCTCCAGGCAGGGTTGTCGACCGATGTGAGCGTTTCCATGTTGCGGGGATAGGTGTGGTCGAGGCCGACCAGAGAAGCGGAGGCGGAGAAGGAAAGGTCGGGCTGGAGCCTGGCGTTGAAGACGCGTGTCTGGAGTTCGGCGATATCCAGGTTGCGGCGCTGTTCCTTGATGTCGGGGCGGTCCATGGCCCGCTTGAGCTCGGAATCTTCGTTCACCACATAGGGGTCATGGCGAGGCAGGTCCACAGTGACGATATCCCCTTTTTCCTTGATCTGCAACAAAAGGCGCAGGACGTCGACCTCATCGCTGACCGCCTTCTCGGTATCGATCAGGTCCTTCTCCCGTGAGTAGACGCCGAATTCTGCATTGATGATCTCCATGGCGGGCAGAACGCCGGCTGCGACCTGGGCCTTGGTGTCGCTCAGGATCTTGCGCGCCAGCTCAAGCGAGTTCTTTGCGACCCGCAGTTGCTCCCGCAAGCTGTAGAGCTTAAAATATTCGTTCCTGACCTGGGTGACGGTATTCAACAGGAGGGTATTGAAGTGCTCCAGCGAGGCGAACTTGGAGAACCGCGAAATATTGATGTTGATATCGGTATTCTCGCGGCCGAAGTTCTTCAACAGCGGCTGGCTGATGGTGACGCCCAGGGACGATTCCCAGTAGTTGCTCAATGAATAATCTATGGCATTGATGCTGTTGAAGGCGTTGTTGAAGCCGGCCGTGGCGGTTGCTCCGGTCCAGAAGAGTTGCCCCAGGGAGGCGTTGGCCTGAAACATGCGGCCATAGTTGCCCGTGGTCGTCGAGGGCACGGTTGAATCACTATAGTTGGTTTGCAGGGTCAGGAGCGGGTCGTAGATCGCTTTGTTGCGGTTGATGTCCGCCTCAAACTGGGCAGGATTGTACAGTTCAGCCCGCACGTCCAGATTTTTCTCCACCGCCATGCGGATCGCCTCATTGAGCGAGAGCGTGATCGGCGCATCGGCGGCCGTTGCAAGCGAAGGCAGGCACATCAGCGCACATGCCAGAAAAGCAGGTAAACGCACAGACCGGATCCTTTCAAAACAAGAGAGCGGGATAGACACCTATCCCGCCCTTTGTAGCACATATCCGCCGAAAAATTAATCCTTGTTTTCGACGTAGTCGGCGTAGTCGTCAGCCGACATGAAACCCTTCAATTCGTCAGGGTCGTTGATGGTGACCTCCAGCAACCAGCCGCCGTCGTAGGGATCGTCGTTCAGCAGAACGGGATTATCGATGGCCTCGTTGTTGATATTTTGCACCGTCCCGCTGAAGGGGGCATAGATATCGGCCACGGTCTTGCGTGCCTCGATGGAACCAACGGAATCGTCCTGTTCCACCTCGTCGCCCTCCTCCGGCAATTCGATACCGGAGATTGGTCCCAACTCCTCCTGAGCAAAATCGGTTATGCCGATTACGGCCGAATTACCTTCGATCCTGACCCAGATATGTTCCTTTGAATACTTCAGCTCATCGGGAAAGTCCATAATGTCACTCCAGCACGATCCTTTCGAGAAAGGAGGTATCGATGTTCCCCTCGATGAAATCCTTGTTTGCCATAATCCGCTTGTGGAAGAAGATGGTGGTCTTGATCCCTTCAATGATGTACTCGTCAAGCGCCCGCGCCATGCGCCTGATGGCGTCTTCACGCGTTTCAGCGTGGACGATCAGCTTGGCGATCATGGAGTCGTAATACGGCACAACAGTGTATTGGTCATAGACGAACGAATCCACCCGCACCCCCAGCCCTCCCGGCGGATGGTAGGCGGTGATCTTGCCGGGACAGGGGGTGAATTTAAGCGGGTCCTCGGCATTGATGCGGCACTCAATAGCATGGCCGTTGATCTTGATATCTTCCTGCTTGTAACGAAGCGGCACACCTGCGGCGGAGAGGATCTGTTCGCGGACGATATCGACACCGGTTACCATCTCGGTCACCGGGTGCTCAACCTGCACGCGGGTATTCATCTCCATGAAATAGAATTTGTTTTGCTTATCGACCAGAAACTCCACCGTTCCGACGCTGTCATAGCCGACGGCAGCGGCGGCGTTGACCGCAGCGCTCCCCATGGCGTTGCGCATCTCGGGGGTTATTACCGTGGAGGGGGCCTCCTCGATCAGCTTCTGATGGCGGCGCTGAATGGAGCAGTCCCGTTCTCCCAAATGAATGACGTGGCCGTGTTTGTCGGCCAGTATCTGGATCTCCACGTGGCGTGGTTGTTCACAGTACTTCTCGATGTACACCTCGGGGTTGCCGAAACCGGCCTGGGCCTCTGCACGGGCCGTGGCAAAGGCGTTGGGCAGGGCCGCCTGGGAATGGACGATCTTCATCCCCCTCCCCCCGCCGCCGGCGGTTGCCTTGATGATGACCGGAAAGCCGATCTTTTTGGCGGTCTTGATCGCATCGTCGACCGTTTTCACCCCTTCCTTGGTGCCGGGCAGGATCGGGACGCCATGCTTGATGACCGCTTGGCGGGCACTGATCTTATCACCCATGATCCGCATGCTTTCAGGGCTAGGGCCGATGAACGTGATGCCGCATTTTTCACAGACTTCGGCAAAATTGGCGTTTTCCGAGAGAAATCCGTAACCGGGATGGATCGCTTCGGCATCGGTCAACTCTGCAGCGCTGATGATGGCGTTGATATTGAGGTAACTTAGCGCGCTGGACGCCGGGCCGATACAGACGCTTTCGTCGGCCAGCTTCACGTGCAGCGAATTGCTGTCGGCCTGGGAATAGACCGCAACGGTCTTGATGCCCAGCTCTTTGCAGGCCCGAATCACGCGGATGGCAATTTCGCCACGGTTGGCGATGAGAACTTTATGGAACATGGAGGTTAACCCCTTGGACTGGATAAGTTAGATCTTCTCAACAACAAACAGCGCATCGCCGAACTCCACCGGCTGGGCGTTCTCTTTTACGATCTTGACTATCTTGCAGCGATACTCGGCTTCGATTTCATTCATCAGCTTCATGGCTTCGACAATGCACAATACCTGGCCCTTTTCAACAACCTTCCCAACCTCGACGTAAGGGGCGGCATCCGGCGCAGGCGCCCGGTAAAAGGTCCCCACGATGGGTGAATTGACGGTTTCTCCCGTTTCAACGGGTGCACCGGCAAGGGTGGCAACGGCTGGAGTTGCAACGGCAACGGGGGCCTGCTGCTGCGGGGCCGCAAAGACCTGGGTGGCGGGCGCTGCAACGGTGACATATTCGGTTTTCTGGCCACGCCGGATGATGACCTTTTCATCGGAGTTGTCCATTTCAAACTCGGTAATATCCGTTTCGGTAATCATCTTTATCAGTACTTTCAGATCTTTAATGTCCATCACGTTTCTCCTTTGAATACAGTTTCATGTTACCGGGGATGGATATGCCCCCGTATGATATCATACTACAAAATGAACAGATCTTTGGGCGCCGGTGTCAGCACCCGGCAGCCGTCGGCAGTGACCGCAACCGTGTCCTCGATCCTGACGCCGCCGAAACCGGGGATATAGATCCCGGGTTCTATGGTGAAGACCATCCCCTCGACGGCAACCGCATCACCGCGGGGGGAGAGCACCGGTTTTTCGTGGATCTCCAGGCCGACGCCATGCCCCAGCCCATGCCCGAAGTAGTCGCCATATCCACTTTCCCGTATGTACTCACGCGCCACGGCATCCAATTCCTTGCAGGCGATACCGGGCCTGACCGCTGCAATGGCCATGTCGTGGGCTGTCCTGACAATCCCGTGGATGGCCTGCTGCCGCTCGCCGGGGTCGCCGACCGCAACGGTAACCGTTTCATCGGAATGATAGCCGTCCTTAATGGCGCCGAAGTCGATCGTTACCAGCTCACCGGCCTGAAGCGTCTTTTCTGAGGCGATCCCATGGGGCATGGAGCCGCGCACCCCTGAGGCAACGATAAAGTCGAACGCCCTGCCGTCCGCTCCGCGCCGGCGCATCTCCAGTTCCAACTCCAGGGCGACCTCCACCTCTTTGACGCCCGGCCTCAAAAGCGGCCTGATAGCCATAAGGGCGGCCGATGAAAGCGCTGCAACGTCGGAAAGCCGTTGCAGTTCATCGGCATCCTTGCTGGAGCGGATATCATCCAGTTCTGCCCCCAAAGCCACCAGTTCGCATCCATCCAGGGCGGCAGAAAGCGCAGTGAAGAATGCCACGGTGGCGTGGGCCGCCTCAAAGCCCATCCGTAAAAAACCCTGCTCCTTAACCAGCGCGGCAATAGTATCCTGCTTGGACATAAATTCCAGGACATCTGCTTCACCCACTTGGGCGGCTGCCTGGGTGGTGTACCGCGAGTCGCAGAGAAACCACCCCCCATCCCGCGTCAGCAACAAAGCACCTTCCGATCCCCTGAAACCGCACAGGTAACGGATGTTGTGCAGGTTCGTGAACAGTACGCAATCCAGCGAATAATCTTCAAAAAAGCGTTTTAGTCGAGAGCGCCTGTTTTTTAGCATAAATGAAACCATCACCACAAACAGTTTTTGAACAGCCCGTCACCATTTGTTGTCGATTTGGGAGCGATACGAAGCGTCCGGCGGACTAAGGGACTGTCATGAAATAAATATTACAATAATACATCTCATCTTTGAGCCGTCTTTCG
>PLYK01000131.1:0-132 GCA_003151775.1 Geobacter sp.
GCGGGGCCACGATCAGGCCGCGCTGCCCCATGCCGATGGGGGCCACCAACTCCACCACCCGCATGGGGAGGTTGTCGCTGGTGGTTTCCAGCTTGAGCTTTTCCTGGGGGTAGAGCGGCGTGAGGTTATCGA
>PLYK01000131.1:176-10811 GCA_003151775.1 Geobacter sp.
GGGCCCGGCAGGTAGTTGTAGTCCGGGGCACGCAGAAAGCCGAAACCGTCCTGCAGGGTTTCAAGAACCCCTTCGCCGAAGATCATGCCGTTTTGCTCGGTCTGTGCGTTGAGGATGGCAAAGATCAGATCCTGCTTGCGCAGGCTGGATGCCCCCTCAATGTTGAGATCACGGGCAATGGTGTTGAGCTCGTTGATCTTTTTGCCTTTAAGTTCCTGTAAATTCATCGGTTCTCCTGCGTGCAGCGCGACACGTACGTGCAGCTATGGGGTAAGATTGGGTTCCATGGGTTCCGGGGGTTTTCACTATGCTATCCACAGAGCGCCAATTCGAAAACTGGCCTCAGAAGCGGCTTTGTAAGGAACGTGCCTGGGCAGGAAACTTCCTACAAAAATAAATTAATTCATTAATTTGGTTAAGGATTCACTCGGAGATTCACACAAAATTTTCAAGTAAACGGGATTTGTCTTCTATGGGGTCGAGTTTTTTCTTGCTTAAGAAATGTGTGGTAGAGGTTTATAGAAAAGTTAGCTCTAAATTCATCGCCTTGTCAACAAGAAAATAATATTTTGCGTTTCATGCTCATTCTTGACCGGGACCCGCATACCTGCTATTTTAACAATTCTTTTGAATCTTTTCCCTATTTGGAGGCATAATCGTGACATTTCAGGACCTTATCCTCTCATTGCAAGGTTACTGGGCCAGGCAGGGGTGCGTCATCCAACAACCCTATGACACGGAAAAGGGCGCCGGCACCTTCAACCCGGCCACCTTCCTGCGCGTCCTGGGTCCCGAGCCGTGGAAGGTGGCCTACGTGGAGCCCTCCCGCCGGCCGACCGACGGCCGTTACGGCGAAAACCCCAACCGCCTGCAACACTACTACCAGTTCCAGGTAATCATGAAACCCTCCCCCCTGAACATCCTCGACCTGTACCTGGATTCGCTGCGGGCCTTTGGGCTCGACCCCTGCAAGCACGATATACGCTTCGTGGAGGACGACTGGGAATCGCCGACCCTGGGCGCCTGGGGCCTGGGGTGGGAGGTGTGGCTGGACGGCATGGAGATCACCCAGTTCACCTACTTCCAGCAGGCCGGAGGCATCGACCTCAAGCCGGTTTCGGGCGAGATCACCTATGGCTGCGAGCGGATCGCCATGTACCTGCAAGGGGTGGACAACGTCTACGACCTGGAGTGGGTCAATGGGGTGAAATACGGCGACATCCACCACGAGAGCGAGGTGGAGTTTTCCCGCTACAACTTCGAGGAGGCCGATGTGGCGCTCCTTCTGGAACTGTTCACCAAGTACGAACAGGAGTGTATCCGCCTGGCTGAAAAGGCGCTGGTGCTGCCGGCCTACGACTTCGTCATGAAGTGCTCCCACACCTTCAACCTGCTGGATGCCCGCGGCGCCATCTCGGTCACCGAGCGCGCCTCCTACATCGGCAGGGTCCGCAACGTGGCCCGCATCTGTGCCGAAGAATACCTGCGGATGCGCGAGCGTCTCGGATTTCCGCTCTTGAAAGGAGGCACCGCCCGATGAGCGCCAAAGAACTGTTTCTCGAAATCGGCGCCGAAGAGATACCGGCCGGCTTCATCCCCCGCGCCCTGGCCGAGATGGAGGCCATGATCAGCCGTGAATTGACCAATGCCCGTCTCAGCTTCGGCACGGTGAAGACCTTGGCCACGCCGCGCCGCCTGGCGCTGGTGGTCAAGGATATTCCGTCCGTGCAGCCGGATGCCGAGATCACCGCCACCGGCCCATCCGTGAAGGCGGCCTACGACGCCGACGGCAAACCGACCAAGGCGGCAGAGGGCTTTGCCAAGGGCCAGGGGGTGGATGTCTCCGAGCTTACGACCGTGGTCACCGAGAAGGGCGAGTACCTGGCCGTGACCAAAAAAGCGATCGGCCGGCCGACCCACGAGCTGTTGTCCGAGATCCTGCCGAAGCTGATCGCCGACATCCCCTTCAAGAAATCAATGCGCTGGAGCGACCTGGACGTGCGTTTCGCCCGGCCGATCCACTGGATCGTGGCCCTGTTCGACGGCATCGTCGTGCCGTTTTCCTTCGGCACGGTGGAGAGCGGCACCCTGTCTCGCGGCCACCGTTTCATGGCCAACACCACCTTCCCGGTGAACAGCTTTGCCCAATACCAGGAGGAATGCGAGCGGCACTTCGTCATCCCGGACCCGGAAAAGCGCAAAGAGATCATCCGTCGCGAGGCGCACCGCGTGGCCAAGGCAGCCGGCGGCCACCTCCTGCCGGACGAGGAGTTGCTGGACCAGATCGTCTACCTGGCCGAGTATCCCAGCGCCGTGCACGGCACCTTCTCCCCCGAGTTCCTCAAGGTACCCAAAGAGGTGCTGATCACCTCCATGCGCAGCCACCAGCGCTACTTCTCCATCGTGGACGACAACGGCAGGCTGTTGCCCGGCTTCATCACCATCAACAACACCCTGACCGACGACCCTTCGGTTGTGGTCAAGGGAAACGAGCGGGTTCTGCGCGCCCGGCTCTCCGATGCCCGTTTCTTCTTCGAGGAGGACCGGAAGGTCAAACTGGACGACCGGGTGGAGGCCCTCAAGAAGGTGGTCTACCAGCAAAAACTGGGCACCTCCTATGAGAAGATGGAGCGCTTCCGCACCCTGGCCCAGGAGCTGGCACAAAAGCTCAACCCGGCGGTCGCGGGGCAGACGGCGCGCGCCGCCCGGCTCTGCAAGGCCGACCTGGTAAGCGGCATGGTAGGAGAGTTCCCCGAGGTCCAGGGGATCATGGGGCGCGAGTACGCCCTGCTGGAAGGAGAGGAGCCTGCGGTGGCCAACGCCATTGCCGAGCATTACCTGCCGATCCAGGCCGGCGGCGAACTGCCCGCCTCGGACATCGGCGCCTTCGTCTCCATTGCCGACAAACTGGACACCGTCTGCGGCTGCTTCAGCGTGGGGTTGATCCCCACCGGCGCCGCAGACCCCTATGCCTTGCGGCGCGCCACCATCGGCGTCATCAGCACCATCATGGACAAGGGCTACCGCCTGTCGCTCGCCGCCCTGATCGCACAGGCGCTGAACCTCCTGGCCGCCAAGTTGACCCGCCCCAGGGAGCAGGTCGCCGCCGACATAGGTGAGTTTTTCCGCGGCAGGTTCGTCAACTTGCTGGCGAACGATTACCCCGCCGACGTCATCGAGGCGGCTGTTTCGGCCGGTTTCGACGATCTCGTCCAGGTCCGGGCCCGTATCGCGGCCCTGACCGAATTCAAGTCCCATCCCGATTTCGAGCCCCTGACCGTGGCCTTCAAACGGGTCGGCAACATCATCAAGGAGGGCCTGGATGCGCCGGCCGATCCGGGTCTGTTCCTAGACAGCGCGGAAAACGGGCTGTACGGGGCCTTCCAGACGGTACAAAGCTCGGTCGAGGCCGCCATCGGCACCGGCCAATGGCAGGCGGCCCTGACCGAGATCGCCACCCTGCGCGGCCCCATCGACACCTTCTTCGACAAGGTCATGGTCATGGCCGAGGACGAACGGGTACGCGCCAACCGCCTGGCCCTCTTGACGGCCATTGCCCGCATGTTCGGGCAAGTTGCCGATTTTTCCCGTATTGCTTAGGACACCGGCGACGGTCGCTCGTGACAACGCGTTTTTGACCTTCAATCATCCCAAAGGGCATACAATGATAGCGATCATCGATTATGGCATGGGCAACCTCCGTTCCGTCCAGAAGGGCTTTGAAAAGGTCGGCTCCGAGGCGGTCGTCACTGCCGATCCCCGTGTGGTGCTGGAGGCCGGCAAGATCGTCCTGCCGGGCGTGGGCGCCTTTCGCGACTGCATGCGCAATCTGGAGGCCGCCGGTTTTGTGGAACCGATCCTCGCGGTCATCAGCCAGGGACGCCCCTTTCTGGGCATCTGCGTCGGCATGCAGCTTTTGTTCAGCGACAGCACCGAATTCGGCCTCTACAACGGCCTGGGGGTGATCCCCGGCCATGTGCTCCGTTTTCCCGAAGGGATGCAGGAAGGAGGCGAAGAACTCAAGGTGCCCCAGATGGGGTGGAACCAGCTCTCGTTCAAACGGCGTCCGCCCGCCTTTGAAGGGATCGCCGACAATGCCGACGTCTATTTCGTGCACTCCTACTACGCGAAACCGGACGATGCCGGCGTCATTGCCACCACCACCGACTACGGCATCGAGTTCTGCTCCGCCGTCTGGAGGGACAATATCGTCGCCACCCAGTTTCACCCGGAGAAGTCCCAGGACGTGGGGTTAACGATACTGAAGAATTTTGCCGCGATGAAGGATTAAAGACGAAAGGTACCCATGATCGTCATTCCCGCCATTGATCTGAAGGAAGGAAGATGCGTCCGCCTCGAACAGGGGCTTATGGACAAGGATACGGTCTTCAACGACGACCCGGCCGCCCAGGCCCTGGAGTGGCAACGCCAGGGCGCCGAGCTGCTGCACATCGTGGACCTGGACGGCGCCTTTGCCGGCGAACCGAGGAACAGGTCGGCCATCGAGGCCATCCTGGGGGCGATCTCCATCCCGGCCCAATTGGGGGGGGGCATTCGCGACCTGGCCACCATCGAGGCCTACCTGGCGCTGGGGCTGTCGCGGGTCATCATAGGCACGGCCGCCCAGCGCAACCCCGACTTGGTGAAAGAGGCCTGCAGCCGGTTCCCCGGCAGGATCGTGGTGGGCATAGACGCGAAAAACGGCATGGTGGCGGTCCAGGGATGGGCCGAGGTGACCGACTGCACCGCTGCGGAGCTGGCCAGGAGGTTCGAAGGCTTCGGGGTGTCGGCCATCATCTACACCGACATCAGCCGCGACGGCATGCTGCAGGGCCCCAACCTGGAAGCGACCAAGGAGCTGGCCGAGGCCGTGGCCATCCCGGTGATCGCCTCGGGCGGGGTCTCACGCCTTCAGGACATCAAAAATCTCATGGCAATCGAGAAGAGCGGCGTTACCGGTGTCATCACCGGCAAGGCTGTGTATACCGGCGCCATCAAGCTGGCCGAGGCGATCGCCCTGACCAAGGGAGAGGTGTGATATGCTGACCAAACGCATCATCCCCTGCCTGGACGTCAAGGGGGGCCGCGTCGTCAAAGGGGTGCAGTTCCTCGAACTGCGCGATGCCGGCGACCCGGTGGAGATCGCCGAGATATACGACCAGCAGGGCGCCGACGAGCTGACCTTTCTGGACATTACCGCTTCCAGCGACGAGCGCGACATCATCATCGACGTGGTGCGCCGGACCGCGGAGCGTGTATTCATGCCGCTTACCGTGGGGGGCGGCATCCGCACCGCTGACGACATCCGCCGCCTGCTGAACGCCGGGGCAGACAAGACCTCCATCAACACCGCCGCCGTGCAGCGGCCGGAATTCGTCCAGGAGGCAGCCGAACGCTTCGGCTCCCAATGCACCGTGGTGGCCATCGACGCCCGCCGCGTGCCGGGCGAGCGGCGCTGGGAGGTCTACACCCATGGCGGCCGCACACCGACCGGCATCGACGCCGTGGAATGGGCCGTCAGGATGGAGGGACACGGAGCGGGCGAGATCCTCCTGACCAGCATGGACCGTGACGGCACCAAGGACGGTTACGACCTGGAATTGACCCGCGCCATCGTCGATGCGGTCTCCATCCCGGTCATCGCCTCGGGCGGCGTCGGGAACCTGGAACACCTCTACGACGGTTTCGTGAAGGCGGGGGCCGGGGCCTGCCTTGCGGCCTCCATCTTCCACTACCGGGAGTACACCATCGGCGAGGCCAAACAATATCTGCACAATAAAGGGGTGGCGGTGAGGTTATGAACAAACGCGACGACGGCATCCTCCAGGCGCTGTACGACGTCATCCTCGACCGGAAGCATAACCCGTCGGAGAACTCCTATACCGCCGCACTGATGCACAAGGGGATCGACAAGATCCTCAAAAAGATCGGCGAAGAGGCGACCGAGGTGGTTATTGCAGCCAAGGGGGGCAAGCGGGAGGAGATCGTCTACGAGACGAGCGATCTCGTCTTCCACCTCCTGGTCCTTTTAGGGTACTGCGACATACCGCCCGAGGAGATCTTTGCCGAACTGCGCCGGCGTTTCGGCATGTCGGGGATCAAGGAGAAGAACTCCCGCCCCGCCTGAACATCCGTATATTGATTTTATATTGACAATCACCTGTTTAGTGCTATGATTACAATCTTGCGAATTTCTTACATAACGGCGTCATGCTCATCGAGATTTGACACTTCACAATGAGGGGGGGGATAATGGATGCCGGGAGTAAAGATCAAAGAAAACGAACCATTTGAACTAGCCCTGAAGAAGTTTAAGAAACAGTGCGAAAAGGCTGGGATACTCTCCGAGGTTCGCAAACGCGAGCATTACGAGAAGCCGAGCATCAAGCGGAAGAAAAAGGCGATTGCCGCCCGCAAGCGCGCCCTCAAGAAGCAGCGCAAGATGGTGGACTAGGACACGCCCATGACACTCAAGGAACAACTTGACACTGCGATGAAGCAAGCCATGAAGGCGCGGGAGGACCTGCGCCTTTCGGCTGTTCGCATGGTCCGCTCCACGATCAGGAACCGGGAGATCGACCTGAAGCGGGAATTGGACGATCAGGGTGTCATCGAGGTCATCTCGTCCCTGGCAAAACAACGCCGCGAATCGATCCGGCTTTACGGGGAGGGGAACCGTCCCGACCTTGTGGAAAAGGAGGAGGCCGAGCTGGCGATCCTGCTCGGTTTCCTTCCGGCCCAGCTGACAGGCGACGAGATCGTCGAACTGGTCGCGCGGGCCATCCGGGAGACGGAGGCCCGGGGAAGCAAGGATATGGGCAGGGTCATGAAGGCGCTGGCCCCGTTGACGGCGGGTCGGGCTGACGGAAAGACCGTCAGCGACACGGTCAGGGAGCTCCTTTCCTGATGGCGCCTGCCGGCAGTTCCCGATGATCGAAGTTCTGTATTCTGTTACACGAAGGGGCAATCTTCTGATCGCCCCTTCCGTGTAACAATTGCCTATGAAATGACGTCTGTACTAACAGGAGCAAAGCGGCGTGTCCCTTGTTGAGGGGGAGCAGGGAGATTGCCCTGCCCGGCTGTCGGCACATGGTTCCCCGATGAATGCTTTCAACATCATTATCCTGGCGGTTCTCCTCTTCTTTGCCCTCAAGGGATTGGCCCGCGGGCTTGTCAATGAGGCGTCTTCGCTTGCCGGACTGCTCCTGGGCGTCTGGCTGGCGTACCATTTCTACCCGGCTGTTTCGACGCCGATACGAAGCGTCACGCACCTGCCGGTACAGATATGCGCGTTTTTTGCCTTTATCCTGATCCTTCTGGCGTGCGGCATCGTTGCGCACATCGTGGGCAACGTTTTGACCTCCGCCCTGCGGGTCGTCATGATGGGGGGCATAAACCGTCTGGGAGGCCTCTTGATCGGGGGGGCAGAAGGGGCGCTCCTGCTCTCCCTGCTGTTCAGCACCGCAACGGCAGGCTTCATGCCTGAAAAGCTGAAGGCCAGGATCAAGGCCACGGAATCGGCCGCAATGCTTGCCCGGACAGGCGACAGGATTCTTTTTCTCTGGCGGAGTGGAGCCACCAAACAACCATGATCCCCGAAGAAAAGGTGCGGGAGGTTGCGGAACGTATTTCCATTCTTGAGGTTGTCTCGGATTACGTCCAGTTGAGACGCGCCGGGGCGAATTACGTGGGGTTGTGCCCTTTTCACGGGGAAAAGACCCCTTCGTTCAACGTCAACCCCGCCCGGGAGATCTTTCACTGCTTCGGATGCGGCGCCGGCGGCAACGCCTTCTCCTTTATCATGAAGATGGAGGGGGTCGGTTTTCCGGAAGCGGTCAAGCTGCTGGCGCGCAAGGCCGGGATCGAGATCGAAGAACGTCAGCTGACTCCGGCCGAACGGAACGCCCAGGACGAGCGGCAGCAGTTCCAGCGGATCAACGACCTGGCCGAAGGCTATTTCCGGGCGGTACTCGTCCAGGAGCCCGCGGGACAGGTCGCAAGAACCTATCTGAGGGAGCGTGGCGTTGACGAGGCCCTGTCCGCCGATTACCGGCTCGGCTTTGCCCCTGACCGGTGGGACGGTCTTGCCAGGCATCTCAAGGCCCAGGGCGTGGACCTGGAAATAGCCCAGAAACTGGGGATCATACGCAAGGGAGACAACGGCTGGCACGACCTGTTCCGCAATCGGCTGATCTTTCCGATCCGCGACCATAAGGGCCGGGTCATCGCCTTTGCCGGGCGCGTGCTGGATGCGTCGCTCCCCAAATATATCAACTCGCCGGAGTCGGCGCTGTACCACAAAAGCGCCGTGCTATTCGGCCTGGACATGGCCCTGCCGGCCATCAGGACCGAGAACAGCGTCATAATCGTGGAGGGGTATTTCGACCATCTGGCGCTGTACCGGGCCGGGATACGCAATGTGGCCGCCACCTGCGGCACCGCCCTGACGACGACCCACGCAGGCCTGATCAAGCGCCACGCGGCAAAGGTCTACACCCTGTTCGACAGCGATGCCGCCGGCATCAAGGCAACCTTCCGCTCCATGGAACTGTTTCTCGAACAGCGCATGCCGGCCTATGTCATCACCCTGCCGAGCGGCGACGACCCGGACAGCTTTCTGGCCAAAAACCCGGTGGAGGCCTTTGCGGCCTGCCGGGACAAGGCGCGGCCGGTGTTCGACCATTACGTCCGGACCCTGCTGATTCGCACCCCGCCGGACAGCGTGGACAACAAGGTGCGGGTCATGGACGAGGTGATCCCCCGTTTCCGCAAGATCGCCGATCCGGTGGAGCGCGACCTATACGAGAAGGAGATCTGCCGCCTGCTGGGCATCGCAGTGCACGCCTTCCGCAAGCGCCTGGGCGGCATGAACGTCACGGCCCGTGACCTGCCCGCGGAAGAGCGGCCCCGGACGCACCAGGGGGACCGGCCCCAGGAGACCCTGCTGGCGCTCATGGTCAGATATCCCGAGGCACGGGGCGATATCGCCGCGTTCGGGGTTGAGAAGCTTTTCGAGGAACCGTACCGGCGCCTGGCCGAAGCGGTGCTTGCTTCACTCGACACCGGCGAAGCCTCTCACGATGTGCACTGCCTTCTGGACGGGCTGGAAGACCCTGACCAGAAGCGGATACTGTCCCAGGTGCTCGTGAACGACGAACACCTTGCAGATATGGACTGGCGTACGGTCTTTGCAAGCTACAAGCGCAGCAGGGAACAGCGCGCTCTCCATTCCAGCACCCGCGACATCGCGGCCCGGCTGGCGGTCCTGGACCCGGACAGCGAGGAATATGCCGCGCTTTTACAGCAAGCCGATGCCTTGCGCACCAGAAAATCGAAGCTGTAGCCCCGAGGGCTGCATTTGAGGTGAAAAATGGCAAAAAAGAACATTGATGACGTTAAACAATTGATCGACCTCGGCAAAGAAAAGGGGTTCCTCACCTTCGACGAGGTCAATGACATACTCCCCCCCGACATCGCCACGGACCAGATCGATGATGTCATGGGCATGTTCGGGGACATGGATATCGAGATCGTCGATTCCGCCCAGAAGGTCAAGATCCCCAAGATGAAGATCGGCCTGGAAGAGGATGAGGATATCGAGGGCGAGGCGGAGGAGGTGGAGTTCGAGCCCGGCTCCATCGGCCGGACCAGCGACCCGGTCCGCATGTACCTGCGCGAAATGGGGTCGGTTTCGCTCCTCACCCGCGAGGGAGAGGTGGAGATCGCCAAACGCATCGAGGACGGCGAGCGGGACGTGGCCGGCATCATCCTCAACACCCCCATCACGGTGCGCGAAGTGCTGCAACTGGGCGATAAGCTGCGCAAATTCCAGATGAGCGCCTCCGAGATCAGCAAGGAGGTCGAGGAAGAGGAGTTGGAGGAGGACGAGGAGGATGTGCAGAAGACGCGCATCCTTGCCGTTATCGATGAGATTGGCGCCCAGGACCAGCTTCTGACGGAACTCACCGGGCAGTTGGAGGCAGCAAAGTCGTCTGCCAAGAAGAAGGAACTGGAGAAAAAGAACCGCGAGGCCAAGGATCGGCAGGCCGAACTGCTCAAGTCCCTGCGCCTGAAAGACCGCCACATCAACAAGATCGCCGAGCGTCTCAAGGAACTGTCTCTGAAGGTGGAGAAACTGGGGACGGAGCTCTCCGACCTGGAGGCGGTCATCCCGGCTGATAAATTGAAGACCCTGGTCGAAAAACTCCACATGGACGACGAAAAGGCCATTTCCGAGCTGAAAAAATTCAAGCTGGGGGCCGAGGAGACGCAGAAGCTGGAAAAACGCCTGCGCAGCGCCGCCCGCAAGTTGCAGAAGGTGGAGCAGGAGTCCGGTTTCAAGGCCAGGGACCTCTCCACGGCGCTTCAGGCCATCGAAGAGGGGGAGGCCAAGGCCAGGATCGCCAAGTCGGAGCTGATCGAGGCCAACCTGCGGCTGGTGGTCTCCATTGCCAAGAAATACACCAACCNNGCCGACCAGGCCCGCACCATCCGCATCCCGGTCCACATGATCGAGACCATCAACAAGCTGATCCGCACCAGCCGCCAACTGGTCCAGGAGAACGGCCGCGAGCCCTCTCCCGAGGAGATCGCCGAACGGATGTGTCTGCCGCTGGACAAGGTGCGCAAGGTGCT
>PLYK01000029.1 GCA_003151775.1 Geobacter sp.
TGAATTCCAGCAGGGAGCCGAGCCTCATCTCGACGGACGGTATCAAGAGTTTTTCCGGCATGGCGACCTCCGTATCCACGAATAAGATTGCCTACTATAAAACTGTAGCATAGCAATGGCGATCCGCAAGCGCGGCTGATGCCGGCAACGGCGGCATTGACACCGACGGCGCGGCGCGGTATACCGATAATACCGATTTCAAATTGGTATAACCATCATTCGGGGCCACCGCGAGCCATCTGCCAAGGAGCTACCCAAAAATGATCACCCATATCGTCTTTTTCAAGCTGTCCGATGCAACGTTTGACAACCTCGCCGCTACCCGTGGAAAACTGCTCGGCATGCAGGGGAAGATCCCCCAGTTGCGCCATCTGGAGGCCGGTATCGATGTCATTCGTTCGGAACGCTCCTATGATATCGCCCTGGTGACGAGGTTCGACTCCATGGACGACCTGCAAGCCTACCAAATACACCCCTACCATGCCGGGGAAGTGTTGCCCCACATGAAATCGGTATGTTCCTCCATCATTGCAGTCGATTACCGGGACTGAGGCATGTTAAGCGAGAGGAGCCGTGAAGGTGTCACGGATTCATTGAATACTGTAAACATTTTAACTTGACTAAACCTCACTGCGTGCGTAAAATGCGGTTCTATTCAGAGTCAATAACGTCTAGATGCGTACAATGCCGCGTAATTATTGATTGTTTATCGAATCTGGCGCGGGATTGTTTGTGGAATATTCAGGACGCTATGAGGCTGTAGACACTAAATGCAAACGGAGGTAACAGATGTCAGAGTACGGTACACTGGAAAGCCGCGTTCGTCGCAAGTCACTGCTCAGCAAGGTCATGAAGGCTGAGGACACCATCAAGTTCTTCAGCCCCGGCCAGGACCTCATGTGGTCCGGTTTCACCCCGGCCGGCTACCCCAAGGCGGTGCCCATTGCCCTTGCCAACCATGTCGAGGCGAACAACCTGCAGGGGAAGTGGAAGTTCAACCTTTTCATCGGCGCCTCCGTCGGCGCGGAAACCGAAGACCGCTGGGCGACCCTCGACATGATTGACCGTCGCTGGCCTTACCAGACCGGCAGCAACATCGCCAAGGGGATCAACACTGGCCGTATCCGCATGGGTGACAAGCACCTCGGTCACTTCGCCCAGGACATCAGCTATGGCTTCTATACCGGGAACGGCCGCTATGACATCGGCATCATCGAAGTCTCGGCCATTACCGAGGACTGCGGCCTGGCACTCACCACCTCCTGTGGCATTGTCGCCGAAGCCATCAACCTCTGCGACAAGATCATCATCGAGGTCAACACCGGCCAGCCCTCCTTCGAGGGGATGCACGACATCCATATGCAGCAGAAGCCGCCACACCGGGCGCCGTTCCTGATCACCGCCGCCGACACCCGCATCGGCACTCCCTACGTGCCGTGCGACCCGGACAAGATCGTCGCCATCGTCGAGTCGAAGCTCCGCGACAAGGGGCGCGCTTTTACCGAGATGGATGATACCTCTGAAGCGATCGCCGGGCACATCATGGAGTTCTTCGCCCACGAGATCAAGATGGGCCGCCTTCCCGAGAACCTGCTGCCGTTACAGTCGGGCGTCGGCTCCATCGCCAACGCCGTCATCGGCGGCCTGGCCAAGGGACCTTTCACAAATCTGTCGGTCTACACCGAGGTGCTCCAGGATACCATGCTCGACTTCTTCGACGGCGGCAACCTGACATGCGCCTCCTCCTGCTCGCTCTCTCTTTCCGAGACCCCGGGCTTTCCCAAGTTCTTCGACAACTGGGACAAGTACTTCAGCAAGATCACGCTCCGCCCGCTCTCCATCTCCAACGCCCCCGAACCGATCCGTCGTCTCGGCTGCATCGCCATGAACACCCCGGTCGAGTTTGACATCTATGCCCACGCCAACTCCACCCTGGTGGGCGGCACCCGCATGATCAACGGCCTTGGCGGCTCAGGAGACTACCTGCGCAACGGTTACATCAAACTGATGCACTCCCCGTCAATCCGGCCTTCCAAGACCGATCCGCTCGGCATCACCTGTGTCGTGCCGAAGGCGCCGCACATCGACCACACCGAGCACGACCTCGACGTGCTGGTTACCGAGCAGGGTCTGGCCGACCTCCGCGGCCTCTGCCCGCGCGACCGCGCCAAGGTCATCATCGACAAGTGTGCGCATCCGGACTACAAACCGATCCTGACCGACTACTTCGAAATGGCCAAGAAAGAAACCCTGGCCAAAGGGATCGGCCACGAGCCGCAGCTGTTCGACCGCGCCTTCAAGATGCAGCTCAACCTGGCGCAGAACGGCACCATGAAGATCAAGAACTGGGACATCAAGGTCGACCTCTGCGAATAACAGCGGGCTTCGTTTTCGCCCCCGACCCCGCCGGCCTCGCCGGCGGGGTTTTTCAATTGAACCTTTTTTAAGTAGTCAATACTATGACGAAACCCAGATTCAAAAAAGATCACGTCATCACTTCGGTGGTGGCAGTGATTCTCAACAGCGATGGCGAGGTGCTGCTGACAAAGCGGAATATCCCCCCTTTTCAGGGCGAATGGGTTATGCCCGGCGGCAAGATCAATCTGGGAGAGCCGATCAGCATTGCCCTGCAGCGCGAAGTTATGGAAGAGGTCGGTCTGGAAGTGGCAGTGGAAGATATGGTGGGCGTCTTCGAGCATGTCACCCCCGGAGATGATAACTATCACTTCATCATCCTCTATTATCGCTGCCGCCCTCTCTCCTGCTCCATAAGCCATAATCGGGATGAAGTTGCCGAAGCTCGCTGGGTGCCGGGGCAGGAGCTTCAAAACTATCTAATGCCCGATGGAACCCGCTTCATACTTGGTAAGATATTCTCTTTCCAGCGGCGACACGACGACGGTTTGACCTTATGATCCAGATCATCGACAAAAAGGTGAATCTCGATTACCCCCTCGGCCATCACCTGCACTGCCTGATTGCCCAAATCCCCAATCATCTGCGAAAAACCGAGCATGGCTACGTAATCACCGACCCTGAAGAGAAGTGGCGCCAGGTGAGATCTATTCTCGAACTGGTTGTAGCCGGCGAAGGGAACCTGAAAAAACTCCATTTCCTGATGCTGCCTGAGGCAGCCATCCCCCTGGCTTGTTTCGACGACATGCTGGCGATCATCGACCGTGACTTCCGCCACAATACTGTTGTCATGTTCGGCATGGAACATGTCCTTCTTCACCGCTACCGGGAAATTCTGAACCGTTTCCGGGAAGATAATGAAGAGGCAATCGAACTCGTTGACCGTGACATTGACAACGGGGACATTCTGGATATGCCGGTCAACTGGTGCTGTGTCGTTATCAAAGAGGCCTCTGGTAGACGCCGGGTCTTTCTGGAGGCCAAAAGCCACCCCTTCCACGGGGAGGAGTTTGTGGACAAGGATCATGACCTGTACCGTGGGCGGCACTTCTATCTCTTCCGGTCCACGCCCTCCTGCTTCAACTTCATGGCCATTATCTGTCTGGACTACCTGTACCGCGATCTCTATGCTTCCAATATCAAGCAGATCATCGACCATGCAAACCATCTCTATTTCAATACGCGGCAGGGATTGGACACGCTATTCGTCATACAATGCAATCCCAAGCCGAAATATGCCAGTTACCGGGAAGTGATAAGCGGTTTTTACGGCGAATATCTTGAGGATTCCCCCGGTGTGAGGGAGACGGTGACGGTCTTTGGCAACGCCTCTGATGAAACTGCCATAGAAGGAACCGACTGTAAGGGGCTTCACGGCCACTCGTATATTGTCATCAACCGGCACCACAAACTGGGGAGAGTTCAACAACGGGAGTTTTCAACCGATGATTTTGACGGCGCTCCGGTCTGCCGTCTTCTCTTCGGCCCGGAAACACGGCTCTATTACTTCAACCTGCCATTCCATCACGAGTTGGATCCCCGCTCAAGCCGGGTACCGCTAAAGGTACACACTGTTTTGGAATGGGTCGATAATGGCTGGATCAAGTCCGGTGATGTTTGAGGTATGTACCTTGCCTGGACGACTAGATCAATTTATTCACGGGACGGTAGCGATGGCTGATACGATCACCGGTTTCCAGGGCGCCGTGGCGGGCCTTTCCCTCACGGACGTCATCCAGCTCAAGGGGCACAACAGGTACACGGGCTGCATCACCGTCGAATACGGCGAGCAAAAAGGCGCCATCTATTTCGCCGATGGTGAGATCATCCATGCCGAACTGGGGGAAGAGACCGGCGAGGAGGCCATCTACCGGATCATCAAGTGGCCCGGCGGCATCTTCAATATCCACCCCGAAATAACCTCCAACGTCTGCACGATCCATTATCGTACCGATTACGTGCTGCTCGAAGCGCTCCGCCGCATGGATGAGGAAACTGCCGGAACGTTCGGGCCGGGCGGCGCAGCCGGCCCGGCCGTGACGCCGCGGCGGACCATGAGCAAGATCGCGGCGCGGCTTCAGGATATTGAGGCGGTGACGTACGCGGTACTGCTGGACAAAAAGGGCAGCCCGCTCCAGGACAACAGCATCGAGGCCGTGGCCCTGGCCGCCAAGGGGCTTTTCCTGGCCACTACCGGGAACCGCATCGGCAATCTGATGGGGCTGGGGGAAATCAAGGCATCGGCCGTACAGACAAAAAATTATCACCTGCTGATGTACGATTCCAAGCAACACTATCTCAGTATCGCCGTCAAACCGGAATCCAACCTGGACAGTGTCGAAAGAGAAATCAGGGCGGTATTGATCCCCGGCAAGTAGGAGATTGGCATCATGCAGGCAATCTTGCAGTATATCAACAACGTCGAAGGTGTTATCGGCAGCGCCGTTTTCAGCGGCAAAGGCGAGGTTTATGCGCACGCCTTTCCTTCGTTGATCTCAGCCTCCGCCCTCAAAAAAGCGGCGGCCCTGACGTTGGAGTGCACCTATGGACTGCAGATCGAGCAGACCCTCGATATACTTGACCTGCGTTACGCCGAAGGCCGCATACTCGTCAAGTCCTTCCCCGGAGCCATGCTCTGCCTTCTGTGCGCCAAGAGCATCAATCTCCAGGTTCTGTTCATCACCCTTAACCTTGCGGTCAAAAGACTGGAATCGCTCCTGCCAAAACCGGAAAAGCCCGCTGTGCCGGAGCAACAGGACGGGATTATTGCTCTCCGGGGAGCCGCCTCCGGGGTTCTCAAGCTGAGCATCAGCCACCTGGCAAACAGGGAGGCCGGTAGCAGTTTCGACTCGCTCGGCATGGTCGCCATCAGTCAGCCCACCTTCAAATATATAACCGAGTTCTACAAGGCGCCGTTCAAAAAGCTGAAGCTGGTCAACGAGGCAACGGGCATGAGCGGGACATTTCCGGTCATGGTCATGAACGACATGGATCAGCAGTACGACGCTACGATCATTGTCGGGCCGGGCATTGGAAAGAAACTGAAGGTCCTTGAAGGGGACAAGATTGAGGTGACATTGGAGAGAAGCGGTTGAGAGATGAGAGATGAGAGCGCCGTTCCCTGAGCGGAGTCGAAGGGACGTTGAGTTGAGGGTTGAGGGATGAGGGATGAGGGATGAGGGATGAGAAAATTAAAAAATGACTCAACTCTCAACCTTCAACTCTCAACCGTCTCTCGTCAGGCAGCGATGAACATAACGGAGAAAGAGCAATTCATTCGCTTTTGCATTCAAGATGGCACATATTTCAGGCCAGACCTTTGAGGTTTTCAAAACCTCAAAGGTCTTCAAAATGTCAACTTGAATGCAACTTGGATTTATTGCCTCAGAGTCTGTGAGCGTCCGGTAATGTAAAAATCCCAACGCATCCGGTTGTCTTGCAAGTCCCCCTTTAACAAAGGGGGATTTAGGGGGATTTGTCTTTGATTTTTAAAACCAAATCCCCCCTGACCGCCCTTTTTCAAAGGGGGGAACCGTTTGGCGGAAGATGAGTGCTAATCGCCTGAATATTTGTCCGGCCGATCAATCAGTTGCCTTCACGAATCAACGATAATTTTTTTAGATTATAACAGGTTCGGTTTTCAGGCAATAATTTTCTCCTCCGCGCCCGTTACAGACAAGGCAGCCATTGATGCGGTTCCAGCACCCTGATCAGGTGGATCCGCCAATACCGAGACGTCTGCCCTTGGTGTCAAGCTGCGGACCTCGCTGTCCGTCACCGGAAAGGAACTTCGGACCGTCCTGGTAGTCGTCATGAGCATCTACCGACTTGGCAATGAACTCCTTTTCGGGAAGCGGGCTTCCGTCCCGTGCGGTTAGTTCGTACTCGTAATTCCGGCTCTTTTGGCCGCTGCCGTCGTTGCGGCTCCTTGATGTAGACCCTGTTACACCGGCGTCGCCGCGCCTTGGCGCCAGCCAAAATATCTCGGAATTACTTCCCACGACTAACCGCACGGGACACTAGCCTCCTGAATTTGCACTGGAAAGCGCACTCGTTTGCCTGTACGATATAATCACTCAAGGAAGGGAAGTTATGCTGCTGGTGATCGAGTCGCCAAACAAAATAAAGAAGATTCAGTCTTATATCAATGCGAAGGTTCTGGCCACTGTCGGGCATTTCAAGGACCTGCCCAAAGGCGCCATGGGAGTGGATCTGGACACCTACGCCCCGACGTTCATCCTGGACTCCGGCAAGAAGGACCGCATCAAACAGATCGTGGCGGCTGCAAAGGGCCAGGATGTGTATATCGCGACCGACCCTGACCGGGAAGGGTTCGCCATCGGGACGCACGTCCATGATGAAGTCGCCAAGGTTGCGAAGAGCTGTCATCGTTTGGAAATTCACGAACTCACTCAAAAGGGCATAGACGATGCCATGAAGAAGTCTATACCCTGGGCCAACACCAACGCGGGGCTGTACAATGCCTTCCTTGGCCGTCGGGTCGGCGACCGGGTGGTTGGCTATATCCTCTCCCCGATCGCCAGCAACAAGCTCAAGGGCAAGTTCTCCGTCGGCCGGGTGCAGGCCCCGGCGGTCAGATTATGCGTCGAACGGGAAAGGGAGATTCGGAACCACAAGGCCGAACCCTTTTATGTCGTCTCAATCACGCTCCAAAAAGGCGAAGTCTCGTTCACAGCCACGCACAAGGGTGGCAACCTGACGGATAAGGCCAAGGCCGCAGCGATCCTGCAAGCGGTCACCACCGCCCGGACGGCCGAAATCCTCAAGGTGGAGACCAGGGAGACCAGGCAGAACCCCAAGGCGCCGTTCACCACCGTGGACATGCAGGCAGCGGCTTCCTCCCAACACAAGATCTCCCCTGAGACCGCCATGAAGCTGGCCCAGCAGTTGTTCGAGGCCGGCCTGATCAGCTACCATCGCACCGACAGCGTCCGAATCGCCGACGAATTCATTGCCGACATCCGCAACCACGTTGGCCGATCCCTGGGGCCGTCATACCTCCCCAAATCCCCCAACACCTATAAGTCTAAAAACTCGCAGGCCGACGCCCACGAGGCCATCCGTCCCACCCATATGCACCGATCCGGCGAGATCTCTGCAATTATCTCGAAAGAAGGACTGGGACCGGATCACGAGCGGTTGTACACCCTTATCTATCGCAGGACCGTCGCTTCGCAGATGGCCCCGGCCGTGTATGACATAACGACAGTCGATATAACGTGTGCCGGCGAGCCCTTCAAGGCCTCCGGCCGGATCATGAAATTCGACGGCTTCCTGAGGGTCTACAGCGAGGTCAAAGAGGGCGGCAAGGACGAAGAGGACGATAAAGAGCAGAGCCTTCCTGCCCTGGTGAACGGGGAGACGGTCCCGAAGACCGGCCAGAAGCTGGATGAAAAACAGACGAAGCCGCCGGGCCGGTACAGTGAGGCGACGCTGGTCAAGGCCCTGGAAAAACACGGGATCGGCAGGCCTTCCACGTACGCATCGATCATGGGTACGATCAAGACCAGGGGCTATGTCGAGATCAAGCGGGGGAAGATACACGCCACTAATATTGCCGAGAGGCTCTTTGACTTCCTGGACAAGGAACATCCCTGGGTGATCGATCTGGAGCTGACAAAGAAGATGGAAGAGTACCTGGACAAGGTGGAAGACGGGCAGGCCTCCTGGGTCAACTTCGTCAAGGGGGTGCATGGCAAGATGCAGTTCGCGCGGCCTTTTCAGCGGGCGGCCGCTGGTCCCGGAGGAGTCTGCCCCCCCTCCCCTGCCCAGTTGAAGTTTGGGGAGGATCTGGCGAAGAAACACGACAAAGAGATTCCCAAGGAGGCCCTTGAGTCGTCGCGGGCCATGTCGGCATATATTGACGGGTTGCTGGGGAAAACCTTGCATACAGGAGGCAAAGCGCCTACTATCAGCTCCTAGCCCCACTCTTGGGGCAAAATATCAATAGAGGGGAATCGATCATGACGAAAGCTGAATTGGTAAAAGAGATAGCAGAAGAGGCAGGGCTAACTCAGGCCCAGGCGGCCGAAGCACTGAACGCCTTTACCGGAGCCGTGACCAAGGCCCTCAAGGCCGGCGACAAGGTTGCGCTGGTGGGTTTCGGGACGTTCTCGGTGGCTGCCAGGGCGGCCAGGGAAGGGCGCAACCCGTCCACCGGCGCTCCGCTCAAGATCGCTGCTTCCAAAAGCGGCAAGTTTACGCCGGGCAAGGAGCTGAAAGGTCTGTAGAGAGGTCCCTCAGAGAAAAAGCAAAAGGCCTGTCTCCGAGCGATCAGAGACGGGCCTTTATTTTTCGAGTTTTGAATGAATTACAGCATTATTTGATACTGAGCAGTTCCACCTCAAATATTAATACCGCGTTTCGCGGGACGGAACCCGGTATACCTTCTTCCCCATAGGCAAGATTTGATGGACAGACAAGTTGCGCCTTTCCGCCTACTTTCATCAATTGTAACCCCTCTGTCCAGCACTTGATGACTCCTGTAAGTGGAAATTCGACGGGCCTTCCGCTTTTATAAGAACTATCGAACTCTCGTCCGTTCAACAGAGTCCCACGATAATTGACTCTTACCGTGTCGGTTGGCCTTGGGGTAGTTCCAGTACCTTCTCTAAGTGAGGTGTACTCCATGCCTGTTTTCGTTGTAACAGTCTCAGCTGCAAAGGAGGTAGTTGCCATTAGACCGGAAATAGCCAAAATGATCAATTTAAACATATAGATTCCTTTCATTGTTTTCCCAGGCGCGCCTCTTGCACCTTAGCCGGAACAGCAGCTTTATGTTTGACGGCTGGAACAGCAGCTTTCTTTCTCACAGCAGGTATAGCCGCCTTGACCTTCACAGCAGGGACAGCAGGCTTTACCCTAACGACCGGCACCGGAGCTTTCTCTTTAACCTTCGCTGCCCTTAGCTCTCTCGCTTTTGCCAGCCCTTCACCGAGACCCTTATCAACTGCCATCTGTCTACGTGATTCAGAATAGCTTTTGGCAGTTAAAGATATTGAGGACGGTATGTTGAACTGTTTCCGGTATTGCCCTGGCTTAAGATCGTGGGCAAGAGCAAGGTGTCTCTTGAGGGTCTTGAACCCTCCCTTACTGCATATCATGCAGATAACTTCATCCTTCTTGAAAGCCTGCTTGATGGTCAGTTGCTTGGGTTGCTCTGGTTCGATAGACGCTCCACTTTCAAGAGATTTAAGAGATGCATGGACCTTCTGAAGCTCTTGGAGCATTTCATCAGAAGTCATTTGCTTGTTTGATACGTGGGCTGATACGATATCTGCTGTGAGTTCTAAAAGTGTTGGCATTTGGCAGGTCTCCATTCCTAATATTAAATATTTAATTATATTAATGTAAGCCCTTCTATATCTGAATAGCCTTTGAAGGTGATGATGGTGGTGTTGGCTCCATGTATGTCTTTGAATCTGGTGATTGCAGGTAATACGCTATTGTCATTACGATTGGAAAAATCAGTATGCAAACGAGCACAAGCCTTCCAACAGGGTAATATGTCCTTCTTTGATTACGACCGATAAGGTAATAAAGCAAAGTCCCAACTGGGGGGAAAAAGCAGAGTGCCAGTATCCAGATGATCTTTATACCGAACGTCTTGAAGGAATTGATTGTTGCATCTGCCAGTGCATAGAGCCAGATTATTGAGGGAAGTGTTATTAGAGCGACAACAACCAACAGCATTATTAATGTCATAAATATCAGACCTTACCTTCGTTATCCTTAAGCTCCTTAAAAAACATCTGCGGGGTTCAACTTTTAAACAATATTCAAATGTGCTTTTAGTTCGACTATTCGAGGGACATAATGCAATTTATTGTTTTTTCGGTCAAAGCAACAATTGCATGGATGTCCCCGGAATAATTCACATTGGTAATCCTTCAGCTTAAACACGATGCCTCTTACTCCCTCTCCCCTTTGTGGGAGAGGGTTGGGGTGAGGGGGCAACAGTTGAGGCTCACTTTTCACCCTCCCCCTCGCCCCCTCCCATAAAAGGGAGGGGAAAATTCATACCACTACCCCTTCGCGCATCACGTTGCGGTAGAAAGAATAACCCTGCTCCAACGCGGAACGGAAACGGGCCTCGCTGAACACCTTGAGTGATATTACCGGATGGAAATCATTATCCCACATGACGTTGTAGGCAATATCATCCAGCGCCCGCTCCAGTTCCGGCGTTTTTTCATCGACCAGCGCCACGAGGTCAAGATCGGAATCCTCGGCGGCGTCGCCGCGCGCACGGGAACCGAACAGTATCAACTGGCGCAGATGCTCCCGTACTTCGGGTGGTAGGCGGCGTTTTAAATCTTCCACAAGCTGCCTGTCCAGTTCTCCCATAATCTACTCCTTGCCGTGCCTGGATATTGCAGGGCGTCTGCTAAAGAATTATCGTAATGATTACCAGATTCTTATGCCGTTGTCAGCATCAAAACAGGGCGGCGGCCGGGCACGGCCCGCCCTGCGTCGTATGTAGTGTCCGGCAAAAGAAAAGGACCCAGGTTATCAGCCTAAATCCTTGATATATATGGCGGAAGAGGTGTCCATGTTTAACACAATATAAATAACTGATTTTATTATTTTATTTAACTATAATGATTTATCATACCCCCATATATACCCCCAAAAATATAAAATATTCCTCATATCATAAACGTATCAGTTTTGACCTAAAATCATCAGTATAGATAATGACATGTAATATCGCTCGTTCATGCCCCATTTCCTCCGACACGATTCTTAGGGTGTCACCGGTGATCTGAAAATACATCTTCTTCGGCGGCGTGAAAATGCATCTTCTTCGGTTTTGTCTTTGTCTTCTTAACCAATCAATTTTTCAATAGATTCTTCGGTTTTCTTCCTGCCTTCTTCCTTTTCTTCCCTTGCTGCCCCTCTTGTCCGATGATTGCCCCGGAGGTTCCGGGTCATGAAACGCACCAGAGAACGGCAGTGTCCTTACTGCAAGGACTTCTTCTTCCCCGATTACCGTAACGCCAAGACCCAGATCTACTGCGGGAAGCCTGAGTGCCGCAAGGCCAGCAAAGTCGCGAGCCAGAGGCGCTGGTCTGCGAAAAACCCTGGATACTTCAAGGGGCCGGATCATGTCCAACGGGTGCGGGACTGGCGCGAAGCCAACCCCGGATCGGGTCGCAGAAGAAGTGGCCGCGATGTGTTACAAGATAGCTGCTCCAGAATTTATGAGCAGGATCAGCAGGTTATCCCACATTTACCCCCGACTGAGCCTGCGCAGTCATCTGTGTTACAAGATCTCTGGTCCACGCAACATCCCGTTTTTGTAGGGCTAATCGCTCATTTGACCGGATCGCTGTTACAAGATGACATTGATGCGGCGGCACGCCGTCTGGAACAATTGGGCCACGATGTCATAGCATCGATCCCAATCGCAGGAGGTTATCATGACCCGAAAAACCCCGGTCTGCCCCGACCGCATTCGCACCGTTCCCGAACAGTTCAGCTGGGTGGACCACCGTCTGGTGCGTGACCGTTACATCGAGCGCCTGACGCACGAGGCCGCGGCGCTCTACCTCTTCCTGGTCACTGTCGCCGACTCCCAGGGGCTTAGCTACTACTCGGACCCGTCCCTTTGCGAGCGCCTCGCCATGAACGAGACGTCGTTCGACTCGGCCCGAAGCGAGCTGCGCCAGACCGGGCTCGTCGCGTACAAAAGGCCGGTCTACCAGGTGCTTCCACTCGGGGAAGCGCTGGCCGCGAAGAGAGCCGCAGGCGAGCCCATGGCCATCGGCGAGATCTTCAAGAAACTTGCCGGAGGTGTGCGGTGATCGATTACGAGACCTTCGCCCGCATCAAGCACCTTAACGAACATAAAGGGCTCAGGGGCGCCCAGATCGCCAGGGAACTGGGCCTCGACGAACGTACCGTAAGGAGGTGGCTTGAGGCGCAACAGTTCCTGCCGCGCAAATCGGTCCGACGTCCCAGCAAGCTCGACCCGTTCAAGGACACGGTGGTCAAGATGGTGGAATCGTACCCCTATTCCGCCGCTCAGATCCTTCAGCGTCTCCGGGAGGAGGGTTTTGACGGCGGCTACACCGCGGTAAAGAAGTTCGTCCGCAAGGTCCGCCCCAAAAGGGAGAAGGCCTTCCTCAAGCTCGCCTTCGCGCCCGGCGAATGCGCCCAGGCCGACTGGGGATCCTACGGTTCGGTCCAGGTAGGCGAAACCACGCGCCGCCTTAGCTTCTTCGTCATGGTGCTCTGCTACAGTCGCCGGATGTACGTCGAATTCACCGTATCCCAGACCATGGAGCACTTCCTCGCCTGCCACCAGAACGCCTTCCTGGCCTTCGGCGGGGTGCCTGCCCGCATCATGGTCGACAATCTCGCAAGCGCGGTGCTCAAGCATCCGCGGGGTGAGGCGCCCGTCTACAATCCAAAATATCTGGACTTCGCCAGACAAGCTGGCTTCACCATCTCCGCCTGTGGAGTGGCCAAGGGAAACGAAAAGGGGCGCGTGGAAAATGGTGTTGGCTACGTCAAAAAGAATTTCCTCGCCGGAGCGGAGCTCCCCGACTTCGCGGCGATAAACCCTGCCGCAAGGATCTGGCTTGATACCGTGGCCAACGTCCGTATCCATGGCGAAACCCGCAAAAAACCGGTGGAGATGTTCCTTGACGAGCTTCCCCACCTGCTGCCGCTGCCTCCGCATCCCTACGATGTGGCCACCATCTCCTGCGTGCGCACCTCGTCGCAGTTCCGCGTCGCCTTTGACTCGAATAGCTACTCCGTCCCCGCCAGGTTCGCGGGGCAGCGCCTCACCATGAGGGCATACCCGGATCGACTCTGCTTCTACCACGAGGAACGCCTCGTCGCCCGGCACAACCGCTCCTACGAGCGCGGCCGCGACTTCGAGGACCCCGACCATCCCAGGGAACTCGTGGCGCAGCGCAAGAAGGCTCGCGATCAGCACCTCT
>PLYK01000018.1:0-14116 GCA_003151775.1 Geobacter sp.
GAGCATCTCGATCTCCATCAGGTTGGTTTCCTTGAAGATGGTCGTGTTGGTGCAGACGCAAAACCCCAGCTCCTTGGCCTTCTTGATCCCCTCCATGGCCATCTTGAAGGCGCCCTTGCGCTCCAGGATACGGTCGTGGGTCTCCTCCAGGCCGTCTATGTGGACGTTGAGGGTGAAATTGGGATGGGGCTTCATGTTGTCCAGCGCCTTTTCCAGCAGCACGCCGTTGGTGCAGAAGTAGATGTGCTTGCCCCGGTCGAGCACGCTTTTGATGAGTTCATAGACATGGGGGTAGAGGAACGGCTCGCCGCCGGTGATGGTAACGACCGGCGCGGGACATTCGTCCACCGACTTCAGGCACTCCTCCAGGCTCATCATCTCCTGGATGGTATCGGCGTATTCGCGGATGCGGCCGCAACCGGAACAGGCCAGGTTGCAGAGATGGGTCGGTTCGAGCATGAGTACAAGGGGAAATTTTTCCACCTTGTGGAGCTTGTTGCTGATGATGTACTTGGTCAGGTCGTAGTTGAGGCGCATCGAAAAACGCATTTATTAATCCTTTCAATTTTTCAACAAAGATCTCACAAACCCTTCCACGGCAGCGGCGATCCCTTCGGCGTCGATGCCCAGATCCTTGCGCAGTTGGGCCTGGCTGCCTTGTTCGATATACTGATCCGGGATGCCGAGCCGCTTGATCTTCACATCGTGGCGGCCGTTGTCGAAGAGCAGCTCCAGCACGGCGCTGCCGAAGCCCCCTTGCAGGGCGTTTTCCTCAACGGTAACGATACAGCCGGTCTTCCCGGCCACGGACAGGATCAGGTCCGCATCCAGCGGCTTGGCGAAGCGGGCGTTGACCACGCCGGCCGAGATGCCCCGCCCCTTCAAGGTTTCGGCTGCCTGCAGGGCCGGATAGACCGTGGAGCCGATGGCGACGATGCACACGTCGCCCCCCTCGACGAGCAACTCCCCCTTGCCGGTCTCCAGGGATCTCAGTTCGCGGTCCATCTCCACGCCATAACCTGCTCCGCGCGGGTAGCGCAGGGCCATGGGTGCGCCGGCGTAGAGGGCGGTCTTGAGCATATGTTGCAGTTCGTTCTCATCCTTGGGGGCCATCAGCGTCAAACCGGGCAAATGGCGCAGATACGAGAGGTCGAAGAGGCCGTGGTGGGTCGGTCCGTCGTCGCCAACCAGTCCGGCGCGGTCCATGGCAATGGTCACCGGCAGATTTTGCAGGCAGATATCGTGAAAAACCTGGTCATAGGCGCGTTGAACAAAGGTGGAATAGATGGCGGTCACAGGCCGGAAGCCATCGGCGGCAAGTCCGGCGGCAAAGGTCATGCCGTGCTGTTCGGCGATACCCACATCGAAGAACCGCTTCGGAAAACGTTCGGCAAAACGGCTGAGGCCGGTCCCGTCCGGCATGGCCGCCGTGATGGCCACGATCCTGGGGTCCTGTTCGGCCAACTGCACCATGGTCTCGCCGAAGACGTCGGTGTAGGATTTGCTGCCCGCCTTGGGTGCGCCTTTGCCGGTTGCGACGTCGAAAGCCCCCACGCCGTGGTACTTGTCGGGTGTTTCCTCGGCCGGCTTGTACCCCTTCCCTTTGGTGGTCATGACATGCACCAGAAGCGGTCCGTCCAACTGGTTGATATTGTTGAAGACCTCTACCAGTTGCGCCAGATCGTGACCGTCCAGCGGCCCCAGGTAGTCGAACCCCAGGGCTTCGAATAGCGAGCCGGGGGTGAGAAAGCTTTTCAGCGAATTTTCCGCGCGCCTGGCGAAGTGGAGGATATCCGTGCCGATGGCGGGGATGTTCCGCAATAGCCCCTGCATCTCCTTCTTCAGGTCGCGGAAGTACCGGCCGGTCATCTTGCGTGAGATGAACGACGATAAGGCGCCCACATTCTTTGAAATCGACATCTCATTGTCGTTTAAGACAACAATCAGGTTTTTCTTGAGGTGCCCTGCCTGGTTGAGCGCTTCAAAGGCCATGCCGCCGGTCAGGGAGCCGTCGCCGATAACGGCGATGGCACGGTTCCCGGTCCCCTCCAGTTCACCGGCCACCGCCATGCCTAGGCCTGCCGAGATGGAGGTGGACGAGTGCCCCACGCCAAAGGCGTCGTGTTCGGATTCGCACCGTTTGGGGAACCCGGAAAGGCCCTTGTACTGGCGCTGGGTGGAAAAACGTTCACGCCGCCCGGTGAGGATCTTGTGGGTATAGGCCTGATGTCCCACATCCCAGATGATCTTGTCCCGGGGGGAATCAAAACAGTAGTGCAGGGCAATGGTCAACTCCACCGCGCCCAGATTTGACCCAAGATGGCCGCCCGTGATCGAGACCGTTTCCAAAAGGAAGCGGCGCACCTCTTCCGCCAGGGCCGGCAACTGTTCGGGCTTGAGCTTTTTCAGATCAGTTGGAGAGTCGATCTTGTCGAGATATGTGTACATGATGCTTTCCCCATCGAAAAACCACTGTGGCTTTACAGCGATTGGTTACGGAATTCGCGCATACCCGTTGTCCCTGAACCACTCCACGGCGCGTTGCAGAGCTGCCTTCACCGGTGTCTGGGGCAAGCCCAGTTCCCGTACCGCCTTGGTCGAATCAAAATACATGAACTTTGCCGCCATCTGCACGCCTGCCAGGGGGATCAGCGGTTCTTTGCCGGTAATGCGGGCAATACCTTCGTTGATGTAGGCCGCCAGCAGGATCGGCGTGTAGGGCAGCCGCACCCGGGGCGCCGCCAGGCCGGTGATCCCCTCCAGCAGGGCGAAAATTTCCCGCAGGGTCAGGTTGGTGTTGCCCAGGATGTATTTTTCGCCCACACGTCCCTTTTGTTCAGCCAGGATGTGGCCACGGGCGCAATCCTCGACGGCGATGATGTTGAGCCCCGTATCCAGATAGGCCGGCATCCTGCGGCGGAGAAAATCGACGATGATCTTGCCGGTGGGGGTCGGCTTGATATCAAGCGGCCCGACCGGCGTTGACGGATTGACTATAACCAGGTGCAGACCGCGGCTGACAAACCTTTCAGCCTCCCGTTCCGCCAGGAATTTGCTCTTTTTGTAATGCCCCGCCATGTCGGCCAGGGTCACCGGCGTATCTTCCGCACCCGGCGTGCCGTCGCCGGGATTGCCCAGGGTCCCCACGCTGCTGGTATAGACCACCCGTGCAAGGCCGTTTTCCAGGGCTGCCTCCAGAACGGCCGTGGTGCCTTCGACGTTGATGCGGTACATCTGCCGCGGGTCGCGGGTCCAGAGGCGATAATCGGCGGCAGCGTGATAGAGCGCGTCACACCCCTTAAGCCCCTGCCGCAGGCTGTCGCGGTCCAGGAGGTCGCCCTTCCACGGCTCGATGTCAAGTCCCGCCAGGTTGGAGATATCCGACCCGGCCCTCACAAGGGCGCGCACCTCCCGGCCGTCTTTCAGCAATCCCCTGACAATGCTTGCGCCGATGAAACCGGTCGCACCGGTGACAAATGTTTTCATAGCAGTTCTTTATCCGCTGACCACGTCCCGAAACAGCATGCGCCGGTGGAATGCGACTCAACCCTCAACCCTCAACCCTCAACCCTCAACCCTCAACCCTCAACCTTCAACCTTCAACCTTCAACCGCCTTGTCCACGTCCCGAACAGCATGCGCCGGTGTGTGAGACTGCAACGCCATAAATGGGGAAAGCCCCGGAATGTGGCAAACTCGGGGCTTCCCAGCGAACCAAAATGTACATGCCGGCAGTACGGCGCTATTTAGTTGCACCTTCCGAGATCAGGCGACGGTACTTGCCCAGCGCCATCAGCGGGAAACAATTGCGGTAGATGTGGTATTTGATCATGAAGAACTTGGGGAATCCGGTGCCGGTGAATGCGTCCTCGTCCCAGGTCCCGTCCTGTTTCTGGGTGTTCAGCAGGTAGTCTATGCCACGTGCCGCTGTTTTGGAATGCACCTCGCCGGCCGCCATGAGGGCCAAGAGCGCCCACCCCGTCTGGGAAGGGGTGCTCGGGCCACTGCCCATCAAGGAACGGTCGAAATATGACTCGCAGACCTCTCCCCAGCCACCATCCGTGTTCTGCTTGGACTTGAACCAGTTGACCGCCTTTTTGATGTAGGGCTGGGCCATATCCTCACCGATGGCCTGCAATCCGCACAATACCGACCAGGTGCCGTAGATGTAGTTGACCCCCCAACGGCCCCACCAGGGGCCTTCAGGCTCTTGTTCCTTCTTCAGGAATGCGAGGGCGCTCACGGCTGCCGGATGTTTTTTGAAATAGTTGAAGTTACCCATCAACTCCAGCATGCGGCCGGTCAGGTCGGCCGACGGCGGGTCGATCAGGGCCTCCAGATCGGCGAAGGGGATCTTGTTCAGCAGGTATTTCGTATTGTCCTTATCGAAAGCGCCCCATCCGCCGTTTTTGCTCTGCATCCCCAGGCACCAGGCAATGCCGCGTTTGATGGCCTGTTCCTTGTGTTTGCGATCCCGGACCTTGATATCCTTGATGGACAGCATGACAAAACCGGAGTCGTCAACGTCGGGATACCAGTCGTTGAGAAACTCGAAGGCCCATCCGCCCGGCTCCAGCCCAGGCGCCTTGATCTGCCAGTCCCCTTTGCGGCGCACCTCAAGGTCCAACAGCCATTGGGCCGCTTTGACCAGGGCCGGGTGATCGGCGGGGACCCCGGCTTCCTGCATGGCGACGAGCGCCAGGGCGGTATCCCATACCGGCGATATGCACGATTGCAGCACCAGGCCTTCTTCATCCTCGATACAGAAATTCCCCAGGGCATCCAGCCCTTTTACGACAGCGGGATGATCGTTTGCGTAGCCGAGACAATTCAGGGCCAGGATCGAATTGAGCATGGCCGGCTGGATGCCGCCCCAGTCGCCGGTTGGCTCCTGATGATCGAGAATCCATTGTTCGGCAACGGAGGTGGCTTTTTTCTTGAACGGCCGGATGGGGCTGGACTCGTACACCTTGAGCAGGTGGTCCACGCCGATGAAGAAATTTTTCCAGGTAAGGATGCCGTCTTCCTTGCTGAAGGTGTAGTCGGTCGGCCGCGGCGGGCGGACGAAAAGCTCCTGCACCCGCGCCCAGGGGGGCAGTTTGCGCACCGGGCGCTCGGCCATCACCACCGAAAGCGGGATAATGGTGCCACGTGCCCAACTGGAGAGCTCATAGACGTTGAAATAGGCCCAATTGGGCAAAAGCATCAGTTCAATCGGCATCGACGGGACGCCGAGCCAGGAAAACTCGCCGAACAGGGCCAGGAAGATCTTGGTGAAAACACGCGACTTGATGATGCCGCCGCTGACCAGAATAAATTCCCGCGCCTTACGCATGGACGGATGATCCGCCGGGTAACCGGCCAGCTTGAGGGCAAAATAGGCCTCGATGGTGGTCGAGAGGTCGCCGGGGCCGGTGTGCCAGATGGCCCAATATCCCTCCTCGGTCTGCTTGCTGAGGATATAGCGGGCGATCTTCCGCTCGCGCACCTTGTCCACCATACCGAGAAAATGGAAAAGCATGACGTATTCTGCTGCGATGGTGACGTTCGATTCCAGCTCGGCCCACCAGTAACCGTCCGGTAACTGCTCCCGGAAAAAGAAATCACGGGTCCGTTCGATGGCCTTGTCAAGCGGGCTTTTTGCATCGCCCACCATCTTCTTCCAGATGGAAGGAGGCAGGTGGTGGACCTTGGCAATTGTTTTTTTGGGGGTATCGCCGGCTGACGCAGCCGTTTCCGAATTGAATGATGTCAGTGCCGTGGAAATCGGGTATTTACTTAGATTCATTCACAAAGCTCCTGATGATCGCAACTAGGCAATGCCGGGGCATTTGTCATTTAAATTGTGCTTACATATCACAGAAACCGGAAGATGTATATTTTTTTTCATATTACCGATACACGGTCGTAACACCGATTTCAAATCGAGGATGAAATNNCGTTGAGGAGCAAAAAGACGAGCCAACGAAGATAGCGCCTTGATTTGGAATTGGTATAACATAGGCATGACGTGCCGCCGGGCACACCGGCCCCAGTTTGTGGTTTGCCACTCTTGAGCTGGTATGTTATACACGATACACGATAAATCCGCCATGAACGTGGCAAAGATGAAGGAGATATTTTTGTATGCTGTCGGGAAAACAGAAGCGCCACCTGCGCGCCCTCGGGCACAGCCTCAAACCGGTCATCCACATCGGCAAGAAGGAGATTGAAGAGACCTTGATCAAGGAGGCCATCGCCGCTTTGGACTGTCATGAGCTGATCAAGGTCAAGCTGCTGGAGAGCTGCCTTCTGGACAAGAACGAGGCGGCCGGCATGCTTGCCGGCTCATGCAATGCCGAAATTGCCCAGGTATTGGGCAAGACGTTCCTGCTCTACCGTCCGGCGACGCCACCGGTTATCGTCTTGCCGAAAGCGGACAAACCTGCCAGGGAAAAGCGGGCATGACCGTACGCGCAGCCCTGTTCGATCTGGACGGCACCCTGGTGGATTCGCTGGAGGACCTGACCGATGCCGTCAACCATATGCTGGCCGGCTTCGGGCGTCCTTCCCTGACAACCGCCTCGGTGCGGCGACTGGTGGGCAAAGGAGCCCATAACCTGGTCCAACGGGCGCTCGAAACCGAATCAGAGGAGGCGATCACACGCGGGATCGAATTGTTCATAGCCTACAACCGCGCCCATGTCACAGACAAAAGCGCGCTCTATCCCGGCGTCCGGGAGGCCCTGCGGCTGCTGGCCGAAAACGGCATATGCCTGGCAGTCATCTCCAACAAGCATGAGGCCCTCTGCCGCTTGATCATGGAGGCGCTCGGCATTGCCGGTCTGTTTGAAATCATCTGCGGCGGGGACACCTTTGCGGAGATGAAGCCATCCCCCCTGCCTCTTTTGCAGGCCCTGGAGCGCTTCGGCATTGCCGCCCATGAAGCGGTCATGGTGGGGGACAGCAGCAACGACATACAGGCCGGCCAACGGGCGGGCATAACCACCATCGGCTGCACCTGGGGCTACGGCGGGATGGGGGAGTTGGCGGAGGCCGACCATCGCGCCGCTTCGCCCGGCGACGTGGCTGACATTCTGTTGAACAATTTTGCTTAGGAGACTATGAACGGCTGGACCGGAACCATACTCAGGGTTGACCTGGGCGCCAAAACGGCGCAACGCGAGGCAATTCCCCGTCCATTGCTGGAGGAGTACCTCGGCGGCCGCGGACTGGGGGTGCGCCTGATGCGCGACCACTTCCGGCTCGCCCCCTTTGATCCGGCCCTGCCGCTGATCTTTGCCGTCGGCCCGCTTTGCGGCACCTCCGCCCCGACTGCCGCGCGACTCTCGGTGATCTCCCGCTCCCCCCTGACCGGCACCATCTACGACTGCTCCGCAGGCGGCAGGTTTGCCTGGCGCCTGAAAGCGGCCGGGCTGGACTGCCTTGCCGTTACCGGCAAGAGCCCTGAGCCGGTCGTCCTGGCCATCCGGTCCGATGCGGTTGAATTCCTGCCGGCCGGTCACCTGTGGGGCAAGGCAATCCCCTTCACGGTGAATGCCCTGAAAGAGCGCGGCAGCGTGGCGGCCATCGGGCCGGCCGGCGAAAACGGCGTCCCATTTGCCTGCATCATGATGGGGGAAGGCAACTCGGTCGGCCGGGGCGGCCTGGGCGCCGTGATGGGCGCCAAAAACCTCAAGGGGGTGGTGGTCGACGGCGACCGCGCGACGGCCATCGCCGACCCCGTCCTGTTCGACAAGGCCCGCCAGGATGTGATGCGGCTCTTCAAGGCCTCACCGGTGATCTTCGGCCCTCTGGGGATCGCCGAGTTCGGCACGCCGGTGCTGGTGGATCTGATGGCCCAACGCCGCATGGCGCCCACCGAGAACTTCCGCAAGACCTTCTTTGAACATTCGGCCAACTACTCCGGCCCGGCCATCAAAGAGGCCTTCGGGGCCAGGAAGGACGGCTGCTACGGCTGCCCGATCCAGTGCAAAAAATCGGCGAAACATGGCGGCCATCTGCCGGAGTATGAGACCGTTTCCCACTTCGGGGCGCTCAACAAGGTGGACGACCTGCGCGCCATCGTGGAATCGAACCGCGTCTGCAACGACCTGGGGCTGGATACCATCACGGCCGCCGCCACCCTGGCGGCCTGGGGCGAGATCAGGGGGCAATTCCCCACGGCAGAGCAGATCCCCGGCCTGCTGGAGGATATGGCCCTGCGCCGCGGAGAGGGCGAACTCCTGGCGCTTGGCTCGCGCCGTCTAGCGGAAACAATGGGCAGGCCGGAACTCTCCATGAGCGTCAAGTCCCTGGAGTTGCCGGCCTACGACCCTCGCGGCGCATACGGCATGGCACTGGCGTACTGCACCAGCAACCGGGGCGGCTGCCACCTGCGGGCCTATCCCATCTCCCATGAAATCCTGCGCAAGCCGGTGCCCACCGATCGCTTCTCTTTTTCCGGCAAGGCCCGCATCATCACCATTGCCGAGGACACCAACGCCGCCGTGGATTCCCTGGTGGCCTGCAAGTTTTCCTTTTTCGGCGCCAGCCTGGAGGAGTACGCCGAACTGCTGACCGCTACCACCGGCATCGAGTACTCCCCCCAGCGGCTGAAGGAGCTCGGCCGCCGCATCTGCCTGACCGAGCGTTTCTACAACTGCGCCAACGGCTTCTCCCGCAGGGACGACTGCCTGCCGGAGCGGTTTTTCAGTGAGCCGGGCACGAGCGGCGACGGTATCGACATCCTCCCCATCGACCGGCAGCGTTTTGAAGAGGAGTTGGACAAATACTACCGCATCAGGGGACTGAATGCCGATGGCTGCTTTGATGATGCCGGTTTTCTGGAGAAACTGCCGTGAATTGGTTCGGCAGGAACACCTCCTCCGGGCAGACCGGGCCGCTGCCCACGCACAACAAAGGCATCGGCGATCTGGGCGAGGACCTGGCCGTTTCCTTTCTCGAAGGCAAAAGGTACCGCATCCTGGAACGCAACTTCCGCTGCAAGGGGGGCGAAGTGGATATCGTGGCCCGGGACCCGCGGGACAAGAGCCTGGTCTTCGTGGAGGTCAAGGCCCGCCGCGACCTCTCCTACGGTGTGCCCCAACTGGCGGTCACCCCGTTCAAGCAGCGCCAGATATCAAAGGCAGCCCTGACGTGGCTTGCCAAACACAGGCTCCAGGACACCGCTGCCCGCTTCGACGTGATCGCTATCCTTCTGGCGGATGGCGGAGCCCCTACGATCGAGCACATCGTGAATGCGTTTGAGCTGGCATACTGAATCGTGAAAAGGTAAGAGGAGGAGACCCATATGGATTTCACCGCAGTTCTGGCCCAGATCAAACCCAAGCTCGGCTGCGTGGCCGACAATCTCGCGCTCATCGAGGAGCGCATCGGACAGGCCCAAGCGGCCGGGGCCGACCTGGTGGTCTTCCCGGAACTGGCCATGACCGGCTATTTTCTCAAAGATCTGGTGCCCGAGGTGGCCCTGCGGCTGGATTCGCCCGAGATCAGGCGGCTGATCGAACTCTCCCGGGGCATCTCCATCGCCGTGGGCTTCGTGGAGTCAACCGGCGACTACCGTTTCTTCAACTCGGCCCTCTACCTGGAAGACGGGGCGATCAAACATCTCCATCGCAAGGTCTATCTCCCCACCTACGGCCTGTTCGATGAGCAGCGCTACCTGGCCCGGGGCGAACGTTTCCGCGCCTTTGACTGCAAGTTCGGCCGCATGGGCATCCTGATCTGCGAGGACATGTGGCACCTTTCAAGCTCCTACATCCTGGCCATGGACGGCGCTGCAACGCTGCTCTGCATCTCCAGCAGCCCCGGCCGCGGCGTAGAGGGGGAAACCCTCGGCTCGGCCGCGGCCTGGCAGAAACTGACCGCCACTACGGCGCTGTTCCTCAATTGCCGGGTGCTGTACTGCAACCGGGTGGGCTACGAAGACGGCGTCAATTTCTGGGGCGGCTCGGAATATATCGCTCCTTCGGGCGAATCGGTCGTGCGGGCCAGGCTTTTGGAGGAGGACAGCGTCAACGCCCTGGTGGAGGAAGGCGCCCTACGTCGTGAAAGGATCTTCTCTCCCATGTTGCGGGACGAGAACCTGTTCGTGACCATGCAGGAACTCAGGCGCATCGAAGGGGAAAGGAGACAATAATGGCGGCCCTGGCAGCCAATGCGGAACTGTTGCGCAAGATCCTGGTCGGTTTCGTGCGGGACGAGGTGCATAAGGTGGGGGTCAGAAAGGCCGTGCTGGGGCTGTCGGGGGGGATCGATTCGGCCCTGGTGGCGTTCATCGCGGCCGAAGCGTTGGGGCACGAAAACGTCCACGCCATCTGCATGCCCTACAAGACCAGCAATCCGGAGAGCGAGGCCCATGCCCGGCTGGTGGCCCAGGCATGCGGTGTGGATTTCTCGCTGGTGCCGATCACCCCCATGGTGGACGCCTATTTCGGGATGTTCCCGGATGCGGACAACATGCGGCGCGGCAACAAGATGGCCCGTGAGCGGATGACCATACTCTTCGACCATTCCGCCCAATACTCAGCCCTGGTGCTGGGAACCAGCAACAAAACCGAGCTTCTGCTCGGTTACGGGACCCTCTTCGGCGACATGGCCAGCGCCCTCAATCCCGTCGGCGATCTGTACAAGACCCAGATCTGGCAATTGTCCGAGACCATGGGCGTACCGAGAGAGGTGATTGAGAAAAAACCCTCCGCCGACCTGTGGGCCGGCCAGACCGATGAGGAAGAGTTGGGCTTTTCCTACCGTAAGGTGGACGAACTGCTCTACCGCATGGTAGACCTGCGCCTGACCAGAGAGGAGTTGATCGGTGCGGGCTTTGGGCCCGAGTTCATCGACACCATCTATAAAAAGGTTCAGAATTCTCACTTTAAACGACGCCTGCCGGTGATCGCCAAGGTGTCCAACCGCACCATAGACCGGGATTTCAGGTACTCACGCGATTGGGGCAAATAACGGCTCCAAACCAGAACGAAGTTGCTGTATAACCTGCGACTTCTGGTACAATAGGTATAACGGGAGAAGGCCGTCATGTTGAAGCTTTTTTTTAAACGGCGGAACGATTGATTGTCACCTGAATCCGTGACACCTTCTCGGATTCAGGTATCATTTTCAGGGAGGACCTGTGAAGGAATGAAGCGGAGTGAAGAAACAACCCTTGTCTACTCCAGCGAAACGGGCCGCGTGGGCCACGGTGCAAGCAAGCCCCAGGGGACGCAGCCGTCGAAGCCGCCCGCCGACGGGACGGTTCGCCTGCGCCGTGAAGTCAAGGGACGCGGCGGCGGAACCGTCATCGTCATCACCGGTATCCCGCTCAAAGGAGAGGCGCTGAGGGATTTGGCGGGGGCATTGAAAAAACGTTGCGGCAGCGGCGGTACGGTCAAGGAAGAGGCCATCGAGATCCAGGGAGATCATCGCGACACCCTGCTCAAGGAATTGGAGTCGCGCGGATACCGGGTGAAACAGGCGGGAGGGTGATGATTCAATTAATTCCTTGACCATAATGATTTTTTCAAATATTTTTTTATATTCGTTCATTTTACCGAGCGAAGAAACATGGATCAGGCATTTGGGCGAGAGTGGCGGAATTGGCAGACGNNGCACCAGACTTAGGATCTGGCACCGAAAGGTATAGGAGTTCAAGTCTCCTCTCTCGCACCATGTAACAGCCGAGCGCCGCGCGAGCGGGTAAGCAGACAAATTTCAACCAGGAGAGGTTATCCGAAATGCAGGTTCACGTCGAAGAAATAAGCCCGGTCAAGAAGCGAGTCAATATCGAGGTCCCGGTTGAACAGGTCGATGCAGAGATTGAGAAGGTCTACGCAGGCATCCAGAAAAGGGCCAAACTCCAGGGATTCCGCCCCGGCAAAGCCCCCATGCAGCTCATCAAACGCACCTACAGCGATACCATGCGCGACGAGGTCATGCACCGCATCCTCGAGCAGACCCTCTTCAAGACATTGGATGAGCACAAGATTGCGCCGGTTGAGTCCCCGACCATCGAAAGCGACATCATCGAGCAGGGTGCGCCCTTCAAGTACAGTGCCGTGGTAGAGATCATGCCGGAAATACTCCTCAATGAGTATACCGGGCTAACAGCCAAAAAGGAGGCGTACTCCCCCAACCAGGACAGCGTTGAAGGCGAGCTCAGGCGGATGCAGGAAAATATGGCCCAGCTCGTACCGCTGGCTGACGATGCCGTTGCGGAAAACGGCCATACGGTTTCCGCAGACTACACCTTTACAGTGGCCGGGTTTCCCGAGGAAGACAGCAGTGTCGAGGATGCCGAGTTCGAAGTGGGCGCAAAGCAAGTGGGCGCAAAGCAGTTCCTCCCCGGTTTCGAAGAACAGTTGGTCGGCATGAAAAGCGGCGAGACAAAAGAGATCATTGTTATCCTGCCTGAAGGCCACAAAAATCCTGGGGTTGTCGGTAAAGAGGGCGTCTTCCGGGTCACGCTGAAGGAGATCAAATGCAAGGAGTTGCCCGAACTGGATGATGAATTTGCCCGGCAGTTCGGGGAGTATGAGTCCATCGAACAATTGCGGGCCAAGATGACCGAGTACCATGAAAAGCATGAGGCCGACCGCATTCAAAACGAGCTCAAGGAGAGGATAATTCAGGCCTTGATCGAAAAGAATCCGCTCGATGTTCCCGAATCCATGGTCAAACGCCAGCTCGACCACATGCTGGAGAACCTCAAAAACCGTTTGCAGAGCCAGCGTATGTCTATTGAGATGATGGGCCTGGATGAGAGCGGTTTCCGCGACCGCTTCCGTAATGAAGCCGCGGACAAGGTGAGGGGAGGTCTGCTCCTCATGGCACTGGCCGAGAAGGAAAAGATCACTGTTACCGATGAGGACCTTGCAAAACGCTACGAGCGGATCGCTGCCGGCAATCCCGAGATGCTCGGCCGCATCAAGGAATATTACGAGGCAAACCACAAGGCAAAAGATTCAATCGTGGCCGAGATCAAAGAAGACAAGGCCATCGATTTTCTGCTCAAAAGCGCTGTAATTACCGAAGTTGACACCTCTGATCTGAAGCAGGAAAAGGCGTAAGGAGAATCAATGTATATCCCGATAGTGGTTGAACAAAGCGGCCGCGGCGAGCGTTCGTACGATATTTACTCACGCCTCCTCAAGGAGAGGATCATCTTCCTGGGAGGGAGCATCGACGACCATGTGGCCAATCTGGTAATTGCCCAGTTGCTCTTTCTGGAGGCCGAGGACCCGGACAAGGACATCCACCTCTATATCAATTCCCCAGGCGGCGTAGTGACGGCCGGCATGGCGATCTTCGACACCATGCGCTACATCAAGTCCCCGGTTTCCACCATCTGCGTCGGCCAGGCGGCATCCATGGGCGCCGTGCTCCTGGCTGCCGGCGAGAAGGGCAAACGTTACACCCTTGCCCATTCGCGGATCATGATCCATCAACCGCTGGGGGGATTCCAGGGGCAGGCCTCCGACATCAACATCCATGCCAAGGAAATCCTTCGCATGAAGGACGAGTTGAACGCGCTCCTGGCAGAGATGACCGGCCAACCGTTTGAGAAGGTGGAATCCGATACCGAACGCGACTTCTTCATGTCCGCCGACGAGGCCAGGGAGTACGGCCTGGTTGATTCTACGTTCTTAAGGAAGCCTGATCAAGGAGGTGCAGCATGAGCCGACGCGACACCAATCAGGAAAATCTCACCTGCTCTTTCTGCGGAAAGAGCCAGGAAGAGGTCAAGAAGCTGATTGCAGGGCCAGCGGTGTATATCTGCGACGAATGCATCGAACTCTGCAACGACATCATTGCCGAAGAAATGAAGATGGAAGAGACGTTGGGGCCTGACATGAAGAAACTGCCCAAGCCCCGCGAAATCAAGGAAATTCTCGACGAGTACGTCATCGGCCAGGACAAGGCGAAAAAGGTGCTCTCGGTCGCGGTGTACAACCACTACAAGCGCATCGAGTCGGGAACCAAGCCGGGCGACGTGGAGATGCAGAAAAGCAACATACTCCTCCTGGGTCCCACGGGCTCAGGCAAGACTCTGTTGGCCCAGACCCTGGCCCGTATCCTGAAAGTGCCCTTTGCCATGGCCGACGCCACCAACCTGACCGAGG
>PLYK01000018.1:14137-18986 GCA_003151775.1 Geobacter sp.
CCCGCGACGTATCGGGCGAAGGGGTCCAGCAGGCCCTGCTCAAGATCATTGAGGGTACGGTGGCCAGCATCCCGCCCAAGGGTGGCCGCAAGCACCCCCAGCAGGAGTTCATGAAGGTCGATACCACCAATATCCTTTTTGTCTGCGGTGGCGCCTTTGCCGGCCTGGAGAGTGTCATCCAGCAGCGCATCGGCATGAAAAGCCTCGGCTTCGGCGCTGATATCAAAAAGCGTGAGGAGAAGAAGTTAGGAGAACTGCTCAACAACGTGACCCCGGAAGACCTGCTCAAATTCGGCTATATTCCCGAGTTCATCGGCAGGCTCCCCGTGTTGGCCCCCCTCACCGAACTGGATGAGGAAGCCATGGTGCAGATACTGAAGGAGCCCAAGAACGCCCTGGTAAAACAATACCAGAGGCTCTTCGACCTTGAGAACGTCCGCCTGCGTTTCACCGACGGCTCCCTGGTGGCGATCGCCAAGGAGGCGCTCAAGAGAAACACCGGCGCCCGCGGCCTGCGTTCCATTCTCGAAAACTCCATGCTGGAGATCATGTACGAGGTCCCGTCACAACAGAACGTCAAGGAAGTGGTTATCAGCGAGGATGTCATCTACCGCAAGGAGAAGCCGATCGTCGTCTACGAACAACAGGTCAATGATGCCGCATGAGGCCCCGATCCTCATGGATTAAATACCCTGTTATTGCAGTATGTTAGCTAACCAACATAAGGTGAAAACGTTATTTTATCGCACTTTGTGCCGTTAAAAGTGCTCTAATGGCCCTTAAATCGGAGGTTTGCGCGAAAATTTTCTCTTGACAGTCTTCTCGGGTATCTGATAAACACTGACTCGCTTTGTATTCATTATAACAAAATAGGAGGTGTAACGTGACAAAATCTGAACTGATTAGCGCAGTAGCAGAGAAGGCTGGGCTGAAAAAGGTAGAAGCTGAAAAGGCCGTAGCTGCTTTCATCACCACGGTAACCGGTGCCCTCAAAAAAGGCGACAAACTGAGCTTGGTCGGTTTTGGCACCTTCTCCACCGCCAAAAGGGCTGCCCGCAAGGGTCAGAATCCCCAGACCGGCAAGAAGATCAATATCCCGGCCGCTACCGTGCCCAAGTTCAAACCCGGCAAGACCCTCAAGGAAGCCGTCAACAGCAAGAAGTAATTCCGTACTGCGTAGTACGCCGAAGATTGCGGGGTTGTAGCTCAGTCGGTTAGAGTGCCAGCCTGTCACGCTGGAAGTCGCGGGTTCGAGCCCCGTCAACCCCGCCATAAAGATTTGGGCGAATAGCTCAGCTGGGAGAGCGCCAGCCTTACAAGCTGGATGTCACAGGTTCGATCCCTGTTTCGCCCACCAAAAAAATTTGGAAGTTAGCGAATATGCTGACTTCCTAATTTTATTTTCGGACTCCTTCAAGCCGATCTTCATAGCCGAGACAGAATCAATGGATACATAAAACCGGTCTTTCTGGTGTTTCTGATCGTCATGCTGCCGGGGATAATAGGCGGCTGTCTGGCAGCAAACCGTGGTCGGAACGTCATTGTTTAGAGCCTTGTGTTGGCAGGGAGGCATGTATGGACTTGGAATTGAAAGACAGATTTATAGCATTGTGGTTGAAGCATTTGGGCAACGCTTAATTAATCCTGGGCCAAAGTGAAGTGTCGGATTGCAGCGGTAGATCTAGATGAAGTGTAATGCGGTCAAGCTATGAATGTGCTTCTGATTTCAGCTAATACTGAAACGATCAACATGACCCCGTTGCCGCTGGGGTTGAACTGCGTAGCCGTTGCTGCCCGCAATGCCGGTCATAACGTGCACCTGCTCGATCTGATGGGCAGTGGCGATAATATTGAACCCCTACGGAATGTTATTCAACAGTCGCGGCCTGACTTGATCGGGATTTCAGTTCGAAACGTTGATAATCAACATATGGCGGAGACACGATTTTTTCTGGAGGCGGTACGTAACACCATTGCCCAGTGCCGTACCTTGTCCAAAGCTCCGATTGTTGTCGGAGGAGCCGGATTCAGCATTTTCCCGAACGCTGCACTCCGCTACCTGAAGGCCGATATGGGGATCTGCGGTGAAGGCGAGGTTGTTTTTACTTCACTCCTTGAAGCACTGGAGCGAGGAGACAGCCTGTCAGATATTACCGGCCTCTGCCTGCTCAACGAGACTATGCGGAAAGAGTCTGCCGTTCGAGTAAATCTGGAAACTCTCCCGCTTCCCGATCCTCACCTCTGGTCAGTGCCTTTAGAAGCCAAAAGCGATATATGGGTCCCTTATCAGACCAGGCGCGGCTGCCCGATGAAATGCGCCTACTGCTCAACGCCGGCCCTCGAAGGAACGATGATTCGTAAACACCCGGTCCATGAGATTGTTGAAGGGATTGCTCGACATGTGGCAGCGGGCTTCGACAAATTCTACTTTGTGGACAACACCTTCAACTTCCCGCCGAAATATACGAAGGAACTCTGTAGATCCCTTGCTTCAGCGAACTTGGGGATACGCTGGCGATGCATCCTCTATCCCGGCTTTGTGGACGAGGAAATGGTACAATTGATGGCAAAAGCCGGTTGTGCCGAGGTAAGCCTGGGCTTTGAGAGCGGCAGCCCGGAAATCCTGAAAAAACTCAACAAAAAGTATACAGTTGAACAGGTGCGGATCGCCTCAGACTTTCTGAAAATGTATGGAATAAAAAGAATGGGATTTCTTCTGCTGGGCGGACCGGGGGAAACAAAAGAGACGGTGCGGCAAAGCCTTGCATTCGCCGACTCTCTGCATCTGGACATGTTGAAACTGACAGTAGGCATCCGTATCTATCCGGGGACAGCTCTGGAAAAAATCGCACTGGAAGAAGGTATGATCGTCGAAGGGGATGACCTGCTCCTGCCCCGATTTTATCTTGCCAGGGGACTTGATGGATGGCTCTCTCAGACCATTCGCTCATGGATAACGGATCGGCCATACTGCATCATGTAATTGTTGCAGTGGAATTCTGCAAGAACGCGATGGAAAGCGTCCTCCTCTGCTCTGGGTGTGGCGCCTGCATTGAGCGTTGTCCGTAAGAAGAAAAAAGACAATAATTTGTTATAATTAACAAAGTGGGGAGATTCCGCAATTCATTGATTTTGGAAAATGGAAAATCATGACATGCTATGTAGAAATGATACTCGGGGAACAAATATGAAATGCCCGAATTGCCAGAATAGGAATATTGACGTCTACGAAGCACGAGGATTCACATCAAAAGAAAGCCCGATCAAAGAATGTGAATGTGGTCATGTTTGGCGGCTGGTTTTTCTTGAAGGGGGCAATAATAGGATAGACACCATACGGCAAGGAAGAAATGTCAATATTAAATCAATCACCCCGACGCAAGCAGCGGGGTAACGGCGGATTTCGTTTATATCCGCCGTCACGGGCAGGAGGGGCGCTACAGCAGTTCTTATACCATGGCGGAACTGTAGTCTTCGCCCGGCGCATCCGCGCATACTTTGCAGACTTATTGCCGCGGCTTTTGACCCTTGCCTTGCTAAAATTCTCCCCAATGGTATAATATTTTTATCAATACATAACAGAAAAGCTTTATGACATGTGGAGGTGTTCTATGGATGAATATAGACGCCACATTAGGCTTGATTGCAAAGAGCGCTGTTATCTGCATGTGGATGATTCTTATTACCCCGCCACTTTAGATAATATTTCTTTGGGGGGAGCTCTTGTGCTTTACTGCGGTCATCTACCAGGCGCATGTGTTGGCGGCAAGTGCAAATTAAGTCTGAACGGAACACCAGCCTACGGGTATGTTTGTGAAATTACAAGGATTGCAACTCCTAATGTTGCCTTGAAGTTCGTCGCTCCCCAAAATTTGAAGTCATTTGATCAACAAACGACAAAGGCCGCCCCGAAATGAGGCGGACTTACGCTAATGTACTCGAATTGCCGTTAGAACTAATTTGAAAAAGCTTAATCATCTCCTTCATCACCAGCCATTAAGTCAAAATGGCGGGAATCTACATGGTTAGGGTGTCCTCCCCATACTGATTCGAGGAGCAAGACCGCTCCAACAATAAATATTAACATGGAGATTATCATATTCTTCGCCTCCTTTCTCCGCATAAACTTACCCTTCCATTCAAATTATAATCCTCCTGGATGGTTTGGTCATATGGAAAATGGGCCTCTGTTTGTGGACCGGCTTCAAAGTTAGACCCATCAACAAAAAGCAATCCACGTCAACTGTCGCCTGAATATCATTGATGGTCCTCCGAAGGGTCTATTTGAGCCGGACTGCAAGCAGGTAAAACTACCCGACCGAGTGCTCTGCGGCACCAATCTCCATAAAGTACAGACGAATATCAACCGAGTATTCCTCAGCAAACTTTGAGAACGATGAAACGACTTTTTCTAGAATCTCTCTTGCCAAAGCGTGTTTTGACGACAACCGTGGTTCGTTGCTGCTGGCTAATATCTCGATTCTTATATCGGGACCAACATCGCGAACGCTCGCTTGTGAAAATTCCAAAGAAACTTGCTCCGGTTTGAGCAAAGCCATATAGCCACCCGGCACTTCCAACAATCCTGAAATGATGGCAGGTAATTCCTTGGCCAGAATATCCAGTGCTTCTGATTTAACATTTGACTTGGTGATGACCGAAACATTCATAAGACTGTTCTCCTTATTATTTTGAGTGGCATTTGGGTCGTGCCCAAGACGGTACAACGTTCCTGTACCGTGTTGAGACACGACACCTATAGTTGCTGCGTCCCATATTAGTTGCTGTGCAAATCCCCCTCGGTCCCCCTTTTTCAAAGGGGGAACTGGAGTTTGGACTTTTGCTCCCC
>PLYK01000074.1:0-11625 GCA_003151775.1 Geobacter sp.
ATGTGGATGCCGCCGCAGACCACGATCCCTCCCTTGGCCACCGCCTTGAGCGCAGACGGCACCAGTTCGCCGGCCGGGGCGAAGATGATGGCCCCGTCCAGGGGCTGTGGCGGCGGCTCAAAGGAGCCGCCCGCCCAACAGGCCCCCATCTCCCGAGCAAATGCCTGTCCCGCCGTGTCCCCTTCGCGGGTGAAGGCGAAGACCTCCCGTCCCTGCCAGGTTGCCACCTGGGTCACGATGTGGGCCGCGGCCCCGAAGCCGTAGATGCCGATCCGTTTCCCCTCCCCGGCCATGCGCAACGAACGAAAGCCGATCAACCCGGCGCAGAGGAGCGGTGCGGCCTGGGTGTCGGGGTAGCCTTCCGGCAGGGGGAAGCAGAAACGGCTGTCGGCGGTGCAGTAGTCGGCAAAGCCGCCGCTCTTCTGGTAGCCGGTGAACAGCGCCCGGTCGCAGAGGTTTTCCCGCCCCGACAGGCAGTAGCCGCATTCCCCGCAGGTACCCCCCAGCCAGGGCACCCCGACCCGGTCGCCGGGCCGGAATCCGGCAACTCCAAGTCCAAGTTCTTCCACGACCCCCACGATCTGGTGCCCCGGCACCAGAGGCAGTTTTGGCTCGGTCAACTCCCCATCCACCACATGCAGGTCGGTGCGGCAGATGCCGCACGCCTTAACCTTCAGCAGCATCTCCCCTGCCGATGGCTTGGGAATGGACATCTCCCTTAGTTCCAGCGCCGTTCCCGGACGCTCCATGACCATTGCGCGCATCGTTTTATCCCCCTAGTACCCGAGATAATTTATCACACAACTGCCATGGTTACAAATGTGGTTTCCTCGATCTAGCCGTCATCTGGCTGGCTGCCTGCTGACCCGCCTCATATCCCTTCACGAAACGAAAACGAGGCTGTACGCCACTCTAGCCGTACAGCCTCGCTTTCTTGTCACACGATGCGTCAATGAACCGGGATCAATCGGAGATATAGATGTTGTCGCTATCGTTGTAGATCCATCTCAGTTGTTCATTGAGCGCCTTCAGTTCCTGGTCGCTGTAGACATCCGACCCCTTGGCGATCTCTTTCTTCAGACGGTCAACCCTCTGCTGGACCGTATCAACCCTGTCGCTGGGACAGTTCATGGCCACGAGCAGGCATTGATCCTTCTGACCATACAGCATAGAGTTCATCCCCTCGTCCGCCGTTGTTCCCATATACTCATTAGCAAGAACCGGCACGGCAGAGAAGAACATGGCTGCCGCCAGCACTGAGATTACTCCGCTTATTCTTGTCATGTCAAACCTCCATCACGCATAGATCTGTTTCATCTGGGTATATGATAGCCAATTCAACGGCCGATGTAAACGATTATGATAACCAATATCATATTATGGCCTGCATTGTGCGGGTGGGCGGGTCATACCCTAATCCGGGGGCGTCATATTCATCATCAAGGCACAAAATCGTGCAGAAAAGAGGCTGCGTAGTATCTGCGTTCTTGACAACCGTGCGCAGCTCAGTATCATGGCTGACAAAACATTTCATGAATAACGGGATATCCCATGATTACAAGGTTGTTTGGATCTGTCTTTCTTGTCTCTGCATTGGCCGCGCTATCCGGCTGCGCATCTGTTCAAAATATCACTACCGTAGAATTCCAAACTCGTCCGAAGCCTGAGGATCTTATCTGCAGTGTCGACAAAGTGACGGTTAAGGTGTCGGCGGGAACGGGCCTGGCGCCGGAGAATTCCTTCCTCACACAGATGGAATCAGAGGTTACGGACGCGATATATAAGAGAAAGAAATTTTCGCCATGCGTTATCTTTGTCCCGCGAAACTACGTGCTTGACATGAAGATAACCAAGCTTACCGAAGATGGCAGACTGGCGGGGTTATTGTCCCCAAAGATAGACAAGATCCTTTTCGACGGGGACTTTGTGTTAAGTGCGGCAGCTCCGAAGAATGATACGCTTGCCGGGTTCAGCATGAAAAACTCGTTTGCCTGGGGGTGCCCGATAGAGGGCTCACATTTCATGTGGGGTCTGTTCGCCAATACCTCCGGCCTGGGCGGCGAATGCGGCAGCGCGACCTCCCTCACTATTATCGAGGATACTTTTGCAGAAGAGATTGCCAAAGTAATTGTGGTTACGCCTATTCCTCCTCCCCCTGCGCCTGCTTCGGATACAGATAAAAAAGGCAAACCGGGTGATGGGAAAGCGGACGAAAAGCCTGCCAAGGATAAACCTGCCACATCCAAATAAAAGCAAACCGTATCCTGTGTCCCGGCGGGCGGATGCGCCACCAGGGTCAAACAGGTTGTTGCGCGGGCCAAAACGGACAAAGGGCCGGGTTCCATGTCATGGGTTCCCGACCGCTATATTTAAGATGCCATTTCAAGCTAATAAAGCCACGGTATTAAACGTTTGGTTTTATCGTAATACGCTTTGTAAGCCGGACCTAACCCCGCCAAAAGTGCATCCTCTTCTTTGTTAATCCGATTCAGTGTTGCCCAGGTGATTGGTATTATAATAACAAGCACACTTAACCAATTGGCTAAATATATGCCCAACCCCAAGAACGCAATCAGCAATCCTGAATATGATGGATGCCGAATAAAACGGTATGGGCCAGACTCAACAACATACTGGTCATGATGGATTGCAACATTGACAGTAAAGAACCGACCCAGAGTTAGAATCGATACCCAACGAAGCGCCAACCCAAAAATGATCAGAATTACCGAAAACGCATCAGTAAAATCAGAAGGCATGGGAAGGTGCGTGGAGTGCATATTTTTAAAACCGAAACCTGCAACTATGCTCATAGCGATAACGACTAAAAGAACACGTAATGAACCATGGTCTTGAACGGATGAATCCTTTTTAGACGCTCGTTTCGATACACCTATGACAAGTTCTGAGACTGGGAAGAGAAGCACAATGAACGAAACAAGTTTATGTGAAATCATGGTCATTTCCAAAGTTAACTAGGGGCGCGAACAGTGTCTGTTTTATCGTCAACACCGGTCAAATGTTCAAGTGTAAACTGGCCCCTAAAGGTTTCCTCATTCAATGGGTAGATAAGTCTTCACAATTGCTCATGTCCCAAATTGTCCCCTGCCAGTTGCTGATTATGCCCTTGTCTTGACATTTTGGGCATATCCAAACGACATCATCAGTCTCGTGGTCAAGCCAGCCAGCAATTTCAGTCTGACAGGGTTTACGATTTGGTCTCCGTCGGCATGCTACCCGGTATTCCGGCGGATATTCAGGGTCCGGGTAAGTCGCCATGACTATGATGGCTGCAAAGTACTCCGCCAGTTTCCTTGCCTGTGGAGGTTCCTTTATCAGCTCCCCGTTTTCGTCAAAGAAATGGGTAATGTCCGTTATCCAGGTGTCAGCCATTAATGATAAAATCCTCTCCGGCAACGGTGTCGAATACCGGTTGCATGGCTTTGGGTAGTTTCATTTTATCTGTCATTAATTATTTCCTCTCCAAACTCTGCAGCAGTCGCAGGTAGTCCCGCTGGCCCTCCCGGACCATACTGGAAAGGAGGTTCACGAACGAAGCGACATTGCTGGTATTACTCTCCCTGACCGCCGCCAGGTACTCGCTGCGAACTACCGGCGGGATGATGGTCACCGGGTAGCCCTCCTGGAGCAGCGCCAGGTTCATCAGCAACCGGGCGGCCCTGCCGTTGCCGTCCACGAAGGGGTGGATGGTGACAAGCCGGGTGTGCAGGAGCGCCGCGAACTCGATGGGGTGCTTCTTCACCCGGAGGCGAGGAATCTCATTGGCAAATGCTGCCATCAGATCCTTCAGCTCGCTCGGGGCGGGGAAAACGAAGTCGGTTCCGGTGACTATGATGTTCTGCTTGCGGTAGTGACCGGCGTTGGGCTCGTCCATGCGGTAGTAGAAGAGCTTGTGCAGTTTCAGGATGTCCCGCTCGGTGATCTCTTTGCGTCGGGCGAGCTTCTGCAGATAGTCGAAGGCCTCGGCGTGGCCGATGGCCTCGAAGTGGTCCTTGAGCGGCTTGCCGCCGATGGTGATGCCGTCCTCGATCACCACCTTGGTTTCGGTCTCGGTCAGGCTGTTCCCTTCCAGGGCGTTGCTGGACCAGGTAAGGCCGATGCGGAAGTATTCCCGCAACTGTTTGAGCGGCTCACCCTTCAAGGGGCGGTGCAGGTTGATCTCCTGCTGAAGTTTTTCAGCGTCCGCTATCCGGTTGGTAAATGTCATGGTTACCTCAATTTTCCAATACGCCAACCAGCACTGATCAACTCGATCCGATAGGTCATTCAAGCCCCAGTTCCCGCCGCAGATTCTGATAGGAAACCCGCTCGTCGGATTCTGCCAGAGCCGCCATGGCCGCTTGTACGTCCATTCGGTCTTCCAACTCTTCGAGCATCTCCAGGTCTTCAACAGGTATAATCGCAACCAGTTTTTTCCCTCGCCGGGTAAGGACAAACCGTTCCTTACCGAACGATGCCCGATTGATAACGTCCGCAAAATCATTGCGGGCTTCTGCTGTCGATATTTTAGTCATGATGAGCAACCTCCATTTGTACAAATAGTACATATTGTACATCAAAAGGTCAAATGAATAGTCGGGTTGAATCACTGAAAATTAAAAACGCTCAGAGGCAGGCAGCGGGGTCTTCCAAGTTGACAACTTGTAAAGTCGATCTATCGTTACGAATGAGCAAAGCTCCCACCTGCCGGCGCTGTTTTGGTCCCTGAAAGCTGGCCTTGAAAACAAACTTAGCATCTTGGAAGCAGGGGGGTGATTGTCATGCGGCAGGTAATGCAAGTGCAAAGGAATAATGTCGAGATTGTGGTTGATAAGGATAAGTTGAAAGACATTATCGGCGCGGGTATTTACGCGAAGATCGTTGCCGAGTTGGGAGCGATGGCCGGTGCCGGTGATGGTGGGGCAATGGCGACGACCGGCAAGGATGATTTGTTGGCGACGTTGCAGGTCGTGCCGTGGTGGGAGAGAAGGAAGATTTTCGCGAAGTACCTTGATCTGCAGGGCGGCGTGAAAGCTGTTCCGTGGTGGAGGAGAGTTGCCGTATTCAGAAGGCACTTCGGAGGCAAGGGTGGAGCCTGGGTATATGCCGGGTCGCGTCATTTTACGGTGATATATAGAGGAAATGCGGTTTTGAAGGTTAAGGATAGGGACTATTGCTAAAGATTGCGCAGGGGTGAGGTAAAATACGATGGATCGTTACGATATTTGTAGGAACATCCAAAATTCGTCTAATAATTCAAAATTATAAGCACCGTAAAATGGCAAGAGTTTGTCATCTGCGGGACGAAGTGCAATAAAGGAAACCGGTACTATACTGTCAACTTCCCGTGCACATTCTATTACGTAGTTGAGTAAAAAATCAGATATCTTTTGGTTACCAATTTCTGGGCATTTCTTTCGTCTGTAGCTATTCGATACAAACAGATAGTCAATCACCATACAATTACTTTTTGCAGCGGCATGAGATAGATGTAATAAAACAAATCCGATGATATTACCGCTCATATCGTCGGATAGAACATGCAATCTGGTGCGATTCTCTGCAAAACCTTCGAAAGCGTCTTTAGCGGTAAAAGTTCTTCCGGGTAGTCACCGAATTCACACTTTGATAGTGCAAGGTCAGTATCAAATCCGCCAATTTCAACGGAATTGATACTAAGCGAGAGGGGCGCGTTTGCGGATGATCTTACTGTTTTCTATAGTGGCTTTCGCTCGTGCAACTACAGATATTGAAACTTTCATACCTGCAAGTTTCTGTGCCATGCTTTCAGTTTGGGGAGGGTTCATCCCTATCTGAATACGTTTTGTCGGTTTGAAATTTGTTTTCGTTTCCATACCATGAAAATATACCATTACGATTAAAAATAAAACAAAAAAAACTGGACATTCCTTTTGATCGTCAGGTGGGGGGGGTTTCGGTTGGATAGTTGCCTATGGTATCGACCTTTTGAGGAAACCCAGGGTTAAACGGTTGCAGGGACTCAAGGGGACATTGCTTGTTATTTTTCTATTGTAATAATTAGCAACATAACAAGCAGCGTCCCCTCGGATTTTTTTATCTTTCACGTGGTTATCTTGCCATAGTTGGCACAAAAGACAAGCGCAAAAGGCCGGGTCCCTGTCAAGGGGTTTCGGCCTTTTGTCTCAGGCAATGAAAAAGCCCGGCAGCTTTGACAGCTTGTCGGGCTTTTTCATTAATTGGTGGCGGTGCAGGGACTTGAACCCCGGACATCACGGATATGAGCCGTGTGCTCTAACCAGCTGAGCTACGCCGCCATGATCGTTGAGTAAGTCCTATTTTTTAATCCATCCGGGCCATAATTGTCAAGAAAAAATCCTATCAGCCCCGATCCGCCATTGAACACTCCGCACTCTGGACCAACGCGGCCTCAGGGAGAAGATGCCGGCCGTGGGCCGGGTGAGGGGGCGGGCGTCGTGCCCGTCAAACCCTCCAGGGTAAAGTTGATATGGAAGGAAAAAGGGTCCCCCGGACGATCGCCGATGGAGGAGACGATGCTCCAGCACTTTTGGTGGTATTCGACGGTATAGACCGATTCGAGAAAACCGGGGCGATCGAAGGAGTAGCGGGCGGCATAGCCCAACACCCACGGCTTGAAGAACTTGGTGGCGAACTTGCCCTCCATGTATTCCACCTGGTCACGGGCAAAGCGGTAGCTCAGGGTGGCGCTGTCTCCCTTCTTGTCGTCCAGTTCCACGCCCGGCGCCGCGCTTGAGATGCGGTTGCCGTAGAGGTTGTAACGGGCGTCGAAGGTGAGCTTTGCCTGGGGATGCACCCAGGTTTCCGATTCCAGCATCAGGTCGGTCCAGGGGCGGTTGGCGTCGACCAGGGTCAACAGGTCGCGCCTGGTCCCATCGATGCCGTAGCCCTGGGTCAGCTTGATGCGGGAGATATCGCGGTAGGTCGTGATGTCGTTGGTCTGGAATTTTCCCCCCAGAAAGCTGGTCACGGAGGCATAGAGGATGTTCTGCCCGACGAGGCGGTCGTTATAGTCGTAGAAGGGGAGCCTTGTCTGGTCATGGCTCGGGGCGTAGGTGTAGGACAGCTCCGGGGTGAGTTCGTGGCGCAGCCTCTTGAGGGAGGGGCCGTCCACCTCGTAGACCCGGCTGACCGATGTGGAGGCGCGGGCGCCCGCCTCGGGCAGCAGGTCGCCGTCCTCCGGCCGTGTCCCGGTGCCGGCGGTGTTCTGGGTGTTGTAGCCGCGCAGATGCAGGCCGGCATAGGCCGAGGCGTTCAGGTAGCCGGGCAGGCCGGTCACGAACGTCAGGCGCGGAAAGGCGTTCACGCGCTGGCCGGTGGGATCGACCCCCCGGTACAGGTTGGCGAAGCTGGAATCAAGGTCGAAATAGACCGGGGTCGAAGGGATCTGCCGGCGGACACCGGCCAGCGATATCTCCGGCAGGGTCTGGACCGTATGGCTGTTGTCCGGGGCGTACAGGTCCTCGGCTACGCGCAGGTAGCCTGAAAGGGCGTAATGCTGCCAGGTTTTCAGCGCATTGACGATGCTGTCGTTGGACTGGCGGTTGTAGTCGCCGCTCTTTTCCCCGTAATCCGCCAGGAAGCTCCTGTCGCTGGTCAGGTTGATATTCGCCCGCAGGTTCATGTCGGGGGAGAAGACCTCCTTGTGGGCCGTGCTCACTTGGCCCCGCCAATGCTCCTTCAAAAGGTCATAGATCAGGTATCCGCCGAACTGCCCTTCGCTGCCCCGGGTGCGGATATAGCGATAATCCACGCCGGTGCCGACGCCGCGCCTGGTCTGGGAATCGAGGTCTAAAAGCAGGTCCTGGCTGGGGGAGATGACCAGGTAGAGCGGGATGTCCAGTTGGGCGCCGCGGTTGGGGGAGTAGCCGACGCGGGGAAAGAGAAGCCCGCTTTTGCGTTCCCGCACGACCGGAAAGGCCATCCAGGGGAGATAGAGGACCGGCACATCCCTGACGTAAAAGGTCACGCCCCTGCCGACGGCGTACCCCAGCAGGTTGACGTTGAGCCGGTCTGCGCTGAATTTCCAGCTTGGATCGGGGAAGTCGCAGGTGGTCAACTCGGTGGTGGTGAGCTCAACCTCGTTGTCGTTGATCCTGGTGATCTTTTCGCCGATAAAGGTGATATTGGACGTGGTGGAGTTGAGCACGCCTTTTTCCAGTTCCCCTCGTCCGGTGTCCATGTCCAGGGTGATGGTTTTTCCCTTCAGGGTCTCATCGCCTTTCTTGGCGACCACATTGCCGGTGGCGTACATCAACCTGGTCTTGCGGTTGTAGGTCGCTTTGTCGGCCGTGAGGGTCATGCCCTGCCATATGATCTTCACGTTGCCGGTGGCGGTGAATATCTCATTGGCCGCATCCTGGGCCATGGCGTCGGAGTGGATGGAGATGTTGCCCTCGGACGGCATGGGGACGGCCCCATGGCAGAGGGAGGTTGGGAACCATGCCAGGCTGGCCAGGAGTATGAACAGGCGTGTCGGCGTCACTAGCCACGAATCCCTTCAAAGTGTTGTCCGGCGAGCCACGCCTTGGTCTCTCCAACCGTGAACAGGGACCCGCACACCAGGACCAAGTCGTCCTTTCCGGCTTCGCGGCGGGCCGTTTCAATGCCGTTGCCGACGCTCCCGCAGGTGGCGGCCCGGACGCCGAGACCTTCGAGGATTCCGGCCAGGGCGGAGTCGCCCAACGCGCGCTCCACGGCGGGGGTGACGGCGTAGGCGCGATGGACCTTGCCGATGAGGGGGGCAAGTATTGCAGGGATATCCTTGTCGGCCATGACGCCTGCCACCAGCAGGAGCCGCCGGTAGCGGTAATCGCCCAGCGCCTCGGCCAGGGCGGCGGCGCCGGCCGGGTTGTGGGCGCCGTCCAGCAGCAGGGGGGGATTCCCCTCGATCAGTTCCATGCGGCCGGGCCATTGGGCGGCGCGGATGCCCGTTGCAAGGGCATGCGGCGGGACAGGGGTCCCGGCGGCAACCGCAAACGCCTCTGCCGCGGCCAGGGCCAGGGCAGCGTTCTGTGCTTGGTAGCGGCCCGGGATGCCGGGGGCCAGGCGGGACAACTCCGTGCAAAGGCCTTTGTAGTGGAGGAAACCGTCGCCTCCCCACGAGGCGTGAAAGTCGTTTCCCTCCTGGATGAACCGGTTGGCTCCTAGCCCGCAGATCCGCCGGATCACCTCCAGGGCTTCGGCCGGCTGGCGGGCGGAGACCACCGTGGTCTCCGGTTCGGCGATCCCTCCCTTTTCGGCGGCAATGTGGGCTAGGGTTGCCCCCAGGTAGTCGCAGTGGTCCAGCGCAATGGGGGTAATGACCGTCATTATGGCGGGAATGACGGCGGTGGCGTCCGATCTCCCCCCCATCCCGGCCTCCATGACAGCCACCTCCACGCGCTCTTCGGCAAAACAGAGGGCAGCCAGGGCGGTGACGATCTCGAAGAAGGTGGCTTCGGCCGGGGCCTGTGCCATGACCGTGCAAAGCAGCGCCTCAAGACGTTCCGGCACCGGTTCCTGCCTGTCGATGCGGAAACGCTCGCTGAAGTTTACCAGGTGGGGAGAGGTGAACAGGGCGCTGCGATGCCCCGCCGCCCCGAGCATCGAGGCGAGAAAGGCGGAGGTGGAGCCTTTGCCGTTGGTGCCGACCACGTGGATACTGCGGAAAGAGCGTTCCGGGTGCCCCAGGCGCTCCAGGATGAGCCGGACCCGTTCCACGCCGGGATGAATGCCGAAACGCCGGCGGGCGTAGAGTTTCTCGAGTATGACGGCCAGGGACATCTCAGGCTGCGGGACGATGGAGCATCTTCAGGATCGAAGCGAGTTTGGCGCGCATCTCCGGGCGGGGGCAGATCACGTCCACCATTCCGTGGTCCAGCAGGTACTCGGCCCGCTGAAACCCCTCCGGCAGTTTCTGGCGGATGGTCTGTTCGATGACCCGCGGTCCGGCAAAACCTATCAAGGCCTTGGGCTCGGCGATATTGAGGTCTCCCAGCATGGCAAAACTGGCGGTAACGCCGCCGGTGGTGGGATCGGTCAGGATGGATATGAAGGGGATGCCGGCGCGCTTCAGCTTGGCCAGGGCAGCCGAGGTCTTTGCCATCTGCATCAGCGACAGGATGCTTTCCTGCATGCGTGCGCCGCCCGAGGCGGAGATGACGAGCACCGGCTGGCGCTGCTTAAGGCCCCGTTCGATGGAGCGGGTGATCTTTTCGCCGACCACGCTCCCCATGCTCCCCCCCATGAAGGCAAAATCAAAGCAGGCAACCTGAACGCCCATGCCGTCGATAGTCCCCTCGACACAGATGACGGCGTCCTTTGACCCACCTTTGGCTACGGCTGTATCGATGCGCTCCTGATAGCTCTTGGCATCATTGAAGTCAAGGAAGTCCACCGACTTCATGCCGGCGTCGAACTCCTGCCACGTCCCGTTGTCCAGCAGTATCTCCAGGCGCTTTCGGGCCGGGATGCGGTAGTGGCGCCCGCACTTGGGGCAGACGCTGAGATTGGCTTCGATCTCCTTGCCGAGGACGGTTTCGGAACAACCCGGGCACTTGACCCACATCCCCTCGGGAACCTTGACCTTCTTTTCCATGTTCTGCTCGATTCCTGCTTTATCACGGTTGAACCAGCTCATAATAAACCTCGCGATTTGTCGAAAACGTTATTTGCTACAACTACATTAGGCCGGGCCGGGGGAGATGGCGTGTTTCAGGTCGCCGACCAGCCGCCTCAGTTCGCTCTTCAGCCTGGCGCCGGAATGCTGTTCGAACAGCTTGACGATGGCGCTGCCGACGACGACGCCATCGGCCATGACCGCCACCTCGGCCGCCTGTTGGGGGGTAGAGATGCCGAATCCGGCCATGATCGGCAAGTGGATCTTCCGGCGTACCTTGGCCAGTTCGGCCGCCAGGGTCGCGGAAGTCCCCTGGCGCACGCCGGTGACGCCGGTTACGGTCACGTAGTAGACGAAACCGCGTCCCAACCTGCCAACCAAAGCGATGCGCGACTTGTCCGAGGTCGGCGTCAAAAGGAAGATGACGTTCAACCCGCTGGGAGCGGCATAACGGAGAAACTCGTCGGACTCCTCCGGGGGCATGTCCACCAAAAGAACGCCGTCCACGCCCGCCAGGACAGCATCGCGGCAAAAACGTTCATAGCCGTAGGCATGGATGGGGTTGAGATATCCCATCAGGATGATCGGTATGTCCAGTGCCGTCCGAACCGTTGTCACGGTCGCGAGGATTCCCGCCAGGGTGGTGCCGGCAGCCAGGGCGCGTTCGGATGCCAGTTGGATGGTCGGCCCGTCGGCCATGGGGTCGGAAAAGGGGACGCCCAGTTCGATGATATCCGCGCCGGCATCCGCCAAAAGCCGGATCATCTCTCCGGTGGCGCCCAGATCCGGGTCGCCGGCGGTTATGAAGGTCACCAGAGCCTTGTCGTTTTTGTGGTGGAGTGTTGCGAGTCGTTGGGCAAGTCGGTCCATGTCGTTTTCGGTCTCCGGGGGTATGCTGAAAAAGCGGCTAAATTTCGGGCCTATGACCCAACGAAAGGTTTGGGGGCAATTCTCCCCCCTTTGTCAAAGGGGGACTGAAGTTTGGACTTTTGCTCCCCCGCCCCTTG
>PLYK01000074.1:11642-19096 GCA_003151775.1 Geobacter sp.
AAAATGTCCAAACTCCAGTCCCCCTTTTTCAAAGGGGGAAGACATTCAGTACTGTTGTTTTGGTTATAGTTCCGCTAGATCTTGAAACCGGCCATTTCCTTTTCCATAAAGTCGATCTGCTTTGAGAGGCTGGTGACGGAACGTTCCATGAGCTCGGCAGCCTCGGCGTTGGCGGCGGAGGTGAGCTGGATGTTGTCGACGGCCTTGAGTATCTGGGCGCTGTTGAGACCCTGGGAACGGCACGCATCACGGATCTGGTCGATCATGGAGGTCACGTCTTCGGTGGAGCGGGCAATCAGGCCGCTGGCGCGGCTCTGTTCACGCGTTGAGGTGCGGACATGGATGGTCAGGTCCTTCATGCTCTCCACCGCCGACGAGATCAGGTCGCTCCCGCGGGTGTGTTCGCGTGCCGATGATGCAATATGGCCGACCATCTCCTCTACACTGGTCATGGCCTCCTTGATGCTCTGGCTGCCACGGGCCTGTTCGACGGTGGCGCGCGCTATCTCCCTGACCTGGATGCTGGCCTTCTGGACGCCGCTGACGATCTTTTCCAGGGCTGCGCCGGAGCGCTGGGAGAGTTTTTCTCCTTCCGAGATATACCGTTCCGCCAGGCTGATCGCCTCAACGGCGCGTGAGGTTTCGTTCTGCACCCCCTTGATGACGGAGGCGATCTCACGGGTGGAACTGCTGGTCCGTTCGGAGAGTTCGCGGATCTCGTCGGCCACCACCGCGAATCCCTTGCCGTGCTCTCCGGCCTGGGCGGCTATGATGGCGGCATTGAGGGCCAACAGGTTGGTCTGTTCGGCCACCTCATCTATGACCGAGAGGATTTTGCCGATGTCGTTGGCCTTGAGCGACAGATTTTCTATGACCTCTGCGGTTATGTGGGATGAGCGGCGGATGTCCTGCATACCGGCGATGGCTTCTTCCGCCGCCTTCTTGCCGGTCTCGGCGTCATTCTTGACACCGTCGGAGATGGCCGAGGTGTCCTTGGCGCTTTTTTCGACCTGCTTGATGGTGGCATCCATCTCGGCGATGGAGGAGGCCGTGGTGCTGGAGGCGCCCAGCAGATTGGCGATGCTCACGTCGATCTGCTTGATGGATGAGGCCATCTCGATGATCGAAGAGCTGACCTCGTCGACCGTGCCCCCCAGCATATCGGCGTTCAGGGCAACCTCCTCGATGCTGGCCGCCATCTCCAGAATCGAGGAGGATGTCTCCGAGGCTGACACGGAGAGCCTGTCGATGTCGTTCGAGATGTCCTGGACCGACTTGTTGATGAGTCCTACCGCCTGGGATGTCTCTGCTACCGTTACCTTCTGGAGTTTGGCAGAGTTGACCACCTGGCGGGACGCCTTCTCGATGTTGTTGTCGATGGAGGTGAACTCTTCGGAGGCGATGTTGACCCGGGAAACCATGCTTTGCAGGTTTTCGGCCATGGTGTTCATGGCCGTGGCCAGGGCGCCGGTCTCGCCCCCCGCCTTGATATCGAGGCGGCTGTCGAGCTTGCCGTCCGCCACGGTGCGGGCAAAAACGACACACTCTCGCAGCGGCCTGGTGATGGAAAGGGTGATCAGGGACGAGAGAACGGCTATCAGAAAGATAATCACGAGGCCCGTGATGCTGGTCGTCATGATCTTGGCGGTGATGCTTGAGGATACCTGACTTTCAACGGCGCTGACTTCTCGGTGAAGGGTTTCGACCATGCGCGCAACGGTGCTGCTGAAACTGTCGAACCGCTGTGTCTGGATGCCGGTCATGAGGTAACTGGCCTTGAGCACGTCCCCTTTCTCGACTGCGGGCAAGACCTCGTTCAGCAGCGTCTTCTTGTAATCGAACCAGATGGTGTAGGCCTTGTTGATGGTCTCCCGCTCGCTGCGCGAGGTCATCGACTTCAGGACGATGTTGAACTTGCTGTCGATACCGCTGATGAGTTGCTTTACGGTCCTAACAATCTTGTCGATTGCGGCCGGATCGGTTTCCAGCATGTAATTCTGCATCTCATTGCTGATCTGGTAGAGGTCGGATTTGAGGAGCGCGATATTCTCGAGGGCGTTGCTGTTGGCCTGGATGGTTTTGTAGGTACTCCCCCCGATCCTGACATCGTTTAAGAGCAGGATGATGAGAACGGCCACAAGCATGATGCCGGAGAAGGCCGCTGCCGAGAGCAGCGTCATCTTGGCGCGCAGGCTGAAACCTTTGCCGTTGGGCGAATCGGACGTTGTCTGCACGTGGTGCAAGCTCCTTGGTATGCGAAGTTGTGTTTCAAGCGCCACGGGAGTGTTCGCGGCCGTCGCTGTTTCGCCGGCGGATGCATCGAGCGGGCCTTGAGAAAACAGGGGCGCCTACGGAAAAAGCCGCCCAACTATAGCAGAGCTGCCGCTTTCATATCAAGCAAAAACGCCCGCGGCAAGGGCCGCGGGCGGAAGGGGAGTATGAAAAGGCGAAGAGCGCTGTCCGGCTCTCGTCAGGGGGTTTTTATGCCCGACTCTTCCATGGCAATACGCTCGGTCTTGTGATCCAGCTCGGCCAGCATCTCCAGGCGGACGTGCCGGACTTTTTTCATGTAGGCATCGGCCTGAGGGCCCCAGCCGCAGTAGAGCTTTTTGGCCCGTTCCAGGTTGCCGGAGGCTGATTCCAGCTTGGCGAACAGCTCGCGAACAGCGGCTTCGGCGCATTTCCCGTCATTTACCATGTCCTGGGGGGTGTATCCGTGGCTCCTGGCCCGCTGGGGCATGAGTTGCCACACGCCCAGCGCCCCTTTGGAAGAGACGGCTACCGCTGAGAGGCTGTGTCCCCCGGTCTCGGCCAGGGCGATCTCGGCCAGGTCAAAGGGCATGAAAGGGGTGCCGAGGGTCTTGGTAAAACAGAGGACCGCCAGTTGGCGCGCCCGTTCAGGGGTTGTGCGGCGGGTGAAGGCTGCCTCGACGGCCTTTACTTGACGCTTTCGCTCGCTCATGGGGACACCTTTCTCCAAGAGGCTCCTGATCTCCCGGTCAAATGGGGATTCAAAAACAGCCGTTACCGCAGCCTGCGGCTCCGTTTTTTTGACCGGAGAGTTTTCGCAGCCCGCCAGTAGGGGCAGGCATATTATGCAGAATAGTTTTTTTCGCATAAGAAAGAGTGGGTCGGTGGTATCGGTTTTGCCGGAATGGCGTATACGCCAGGAGGTAATACCGATTCCAAATCAAGGCGCTATCTTGACGAGGCCTCCGGCCTCCCCCTACGGGGCGCCTTCGCGGTCCAATTTGCTCCGCAAATTGTCGTTGGCTCGTCAACGTACTACCTGTACGCCTTCGNNTCCTTGATTTGAAATCGGTATAACGGTGGTGGCTCCGGCCGGATGCTCCTTTTTTGCTGGATTTACCCCGAAACGTCAAAGTCCCGATTGGCCGGGACTTTGGATGTGTACAAGGTTGCGTATCCATATACTGCATGAAGTCTGATTTGTCAAGTCAAGCAGGTCAATTTTTAATTATATCAGTACATTACATTAATAAATTAGTAGGCCTCCGGGTTTCTCAGCACATCCTCGTTGCTGACCCGCGCCCGGAAGATGCGATACACCCAGATCTTATAGGCGATGACGGCCGGAACGCAGATCAGCGCCACGACGGTCATGATCTTAAGCGTCAGCAGGCTGGACGAGGAGTTGTAGATGGTCAGGTTGGAGGCCGGATTGATGCTTGAGGGGATCAGGTTGGGGAAAAGCCCGGTCACGCCGGTGAAAACCACGAACACAATGGTCAGGCATGAAAAGGTGAAGGCCTTGTAGCACTCGCCCTTCGCGGCAAAGACCTTGACCAACAGGAGCGAGGCCACGGCAATCACGGGGATGACCAAGAGAAGCGGCGCCTTGAAAAAGTTGTCGTACAGCCTGGTGGCGGGGTAGGTGTAGCCGAGGAAAAAAACCGCAACCACCAGAAGCGGCAGCCAGAGCATGTTGGCCAGGGCTGCCCCCCGCTTGCTCAGGTCGCCGGTGGTCTTGATTGCGGCGTAGAGCGAGCCGTGCACGGCAAAGAGCAGGACGAACAGCGCGCCGGTCACCAGGCCGTATGGATTGAGCAGGCCGATCAGGGTCCCGTCGTAGGCGAAGTTCACGGCGGCAAAATCATTCCTCATGGGGATCCCCTTGAAGATATTGCCGAAGGCAACCCCGAACAGCAGGGCCGGGAGGAAGCTGGAAACGCAGATGGCCGTGTCCCAGGCCTTCTTCCAGGCGGTGCTTTCCAGCTTGCCCCTGAACTCAAAGGAGACGCCGCGCACGATCAGGGAAAACAGTATTAGCAGAAGGGCCGAGTAGAGATTGCTGAACATCAGGGCATAGGTGGTGGGAAAGGCCGCAAAGGTGACGCCGCCGGCGGTAATCAGCCAGACCTCGTTGCCGTCCCAGACCGGGCCGACCGCATTGATCAACACCCGCTTCTCGATATCGTTTTTGGCCAGGAAGCCGGCCAGGAAGCCGGTGCCGAGCACGAAGCCGTCCAACATGAAATAAACCGCCCACAGCACGCCCCACAACACGAACCAGATGACCTGGAAAACGGATACGTCCATAGTTTATGCCCTCCCCTGCACGTTGATGATGGCGGAAAGATCCTTGTCCGGCCCTTTTTTGGCGTATTTGACCAACAGGAAGATGTCGATGGCGCCCAACAGGCCGTACAGAACGGTAAAGCCCAGGAGCGACAGGGCCACCTGTGTGGTTGAGATCGTTTTGGAAACCGCGTCCGCGGTCTTGAGCACACCATAGACGATCCAGGGCTGCCGCCCCAATTCAGCGACGAGCCAGCCAAACTGTTCCGCCAGGTAGGGGGCCGGAATTGCGCATACCATGAGCATGAGGAAGGCGCGCCGCTTCTCCAGGCCCTGTTTGCGCGACAGGATGATGGCCGCCAGGCTGGCGAGGATCATGAGCGTGCCCAGGCCGACCATCATGCGGAAGCTGACAAAGGTCGGGGTGACAAGGGGACGGAGTTCCCTGGGAAACTCCTTGAGCCCCTTGATTTCGGCGTTTTGATCATGGAAGGCCAGCATGCTGAGGGCGTTGGGAACGCAGAGCTGCTCGAACGCGTTGCACTCCCGGGCCGGGTCCGGGAGGAGCAGCAGGTTCATGCCGACGCCCCGCTTGGTTTCCCACAGGGACTCCATGGCGGCGAACTTGCTGGGTTGGGTCCTGGCGATCTCCACGGCGTGGAAGTCACCGGTCAGGCCGACACCGATTGAGGCGACAAAGGCCCAGACCGCAGCCAGCCTGAAGGAGCGTTTGAAAAAGTCGAGCTCGTTGTTGCGCAGCAGGTGCCAGGCCGAAACCCCCATGATGAGGAAGGCTGCCAGGGCATAGCCGGAGAGCAGGGTATGGGTGAATTTGATCCAGCCGTAAGGGTTGGTAAGGACTGCCAGGAAGTCGTTCATCTCGGCCCGGTTGTTGCGCAGCACATACCCGACCGGTCTCTGCATCCAGGCGTTGGCCAGAAGGATGATCAGGGCCGAAACATTCGTGGCGACCGAGGCCAACCAGATGGAGGCCAGGTGGGCCTTCCTGGAGATCTTGTTCCAGCCGAAGATCCAGACGCCGATAAAGACCGACTCAAGGAAGAAGGCCAGGGTCGCCTCAATCGCCAGCGGCGCGCCGAAAATGTCCCCGACGTAGCGGGAATATTCGGACCAGTTCATGCCGAACTGGAATTCCATGGTGATGCCGGTCACGACCCCCAGGGCAAAGTTGATCAGGAACAGTTTGCCCCAGAACTTGGTCATGCGGAGCCAGGTCTCGTCACCGGTCGTCACATACCTGGATTCCATCCAGGCTGTCAGGATCGAGAGCCCGAGGGTCAGAGGGACAAAGATCCAGTGGAACATGCCGGTTGCCGCGAACTGCAGCTGACTTAGGGTTACTACGTCCATACGTCCTCCTTGCTGAGATAATGGTAGTGAGGCGGGTTCTAAGTTCAAGGTTCAACTCTCAACGTTCAACGCTCAACTCTCGCAATACTATAGCTAATTTTCGGAAATGCAATCAAATGTGAACAAAAAGGTCTGTTTTGTCCTGTTCGGGGCAAATTTTTTTTTGCTTTTACCCAACGCGGATAGGATTATCCTTCAGCCAGATCCTTTAGGGTCACTTTGCCGAGGATGCCCCGGACCTGGGACTGTACGTTCATCCATACCGGATGCACATTGCACGCGGTGCTGCGGTCGCAATCGATGCCGTTGACGACGCACCTGTTGGGGATAATCGGACCCTCAACGGCTTCGACCACATCCAGAAGGGTGATCTTGTCCGCCGGGCGGCCGAGTATGAAACCGCCGCCGGTGCCGCGGTACGATTTTACCAGGCCGATTTTGCTGAATTGCTGGAAGATCTTTGCCAGGAATGTGGGGGGTACGTCAACCGCCGCCGCGATGTCGCTCAGCAGGCAGACCTGGTCGGCAGGGCGGGATGCCAGATAGACGATGCCGCGAATTGCGTATTCACCCTTGCGGGTAAGCTCCATCATCGTATATAACCTCAAAAGGACTTTTTATGTCTTTTTAGGGGGTTTTGCCCGTCTTGTCAACAGAAATATTTAACCTCTCCGGGTACAATTCCCCGAAGCTTGATTCGATGAGAGTGAATAAGTGAATAGTGAATGGTGAATAGTGAAATCGAATTCTAGCCTTTAACCATTCACCTTTCACGATTCACCATTCACGATATGTAAAAATACTGCTGTGATACTCTGAAGCTTGCTGCGGAGTAGTTCATTAGGCAGCTAGGACGGGCGATCCGTCAGCGTCCGAGCATGATGCCCAGGTCTTCGGCCGTCCTGACGATCTCTCCCTCGGGATCGACCAGCTTCAGATCCCGCGTGGCATCCTCCAGGGGGACCGAGATGATGTTACGCCCCTTCAGGCAGGCCATGCACCCGAATTCCCCGGTAGCCACCATCTGCACCGCCTTGGTGCCGAAGCGGCTTCCCAGGACACGGTCAAAGGTGGTGGGGGAGCCGCCCCGTTGCAGATGTCCCAGGACGGTGACGCGCACATCCATGTCCAGGCACTTTTGGACGTGCTGCGCCACGAACTGCCCGATGCCCCCAAGCCGCTCAATGGTCTGGCATTTGTTCGCCTTTTGGGCCACGATCCTGCTCCCACCCTCCGGGAAGGCCCCCTCCGAGACCACGATGATGCTGAAGCGGCTGCCCCGGGCAGAACGCCGGGTGACGGCGTCGCAGATGCGGTTGATGTGAAAGGGGATCTCGGGTATCAGGATGACATCGGCGCCGCCGGCAATGCCTGATTCCAGGGCGATCCAGCCGGCATAGCGCCCCATGACCTCCAGGATCATCACCCGGTGGTGGCTCTCTGCTGTGGTGTGCAGTTTGTCCAAGGCATCAGTGGCCGTTTCCAGGGCGGTGTTGTAGCCGAAGGTGAAATCGGTCTCCCGCAGGTCGTTGTCGATGGTCTTG